>DASTXK010000102.1:0-8620 GCA_035765555.1 Acidobacteriaceae bacterium | reverse complement strand
GCGCAGCGGCGGCTGGATTTTTACGCCTACTTTGCGCTTACCGAGACGGGCGAGAACCTCTTCCCGGAGCAGTCGGACGCGCTGGAGGCGCTGGCGGCGGCGGGCTTCCGCGTTAATCCGCATCGCGAGGCGGTGAAGACTTTCGACAAGCTGATGGAGTTCATCAACCGCGCCGAAACCCAGCGCGAGACGCTCGGCTACGAGATTGATGGCGTGGTCATCAAGGTGGACTCGGCTGAGTTGCAGCGGCGGCTGGGGTACACGGGACGCGCGCCGCGATGGGCGGTTGCGTATAAATTCACAGCGCGCGCTGGCGTAACGAAGGTGGAAGATATTCGCGTGCAGGTAGGGCGCACCGGCAAGCTGACTCCCGTGGCTGTACTCACGCCGGTTTCGATCGGAGGCACCACAGTTAGCCGCGCGACGTTGCATAATGCCGATGAGATTGAGCGGCTGGGACTGCTGATTGGCGATTGGGTGAAGGTGGAGCGCGGCGGCGACGTGATTCCCAAAGTGGTGGAGGTTGTGGAAGACAAGGAGCACCCGCGCGGGACGAGGAAGTTTCATTTCCCCACGCACTGCCCGGTCTGCGGAAGCGAAATTGTCCGCACCGAGGGCGAGGTGGACTACCGCTGCGTGAACGTGGACTGCCCGGCCCGGCTGAGGGAAAGCCTGCTGCACTTCTCGGCCCGCAGCGTGATGAACATTGAGGGGCTGGGCGAAGCGGTGGTCACGCAGTTGATGGACCGTGGCATGGTGCGGAGCATCGCCGACCTTTATTCGCTGACAGAGGAGCAATTGCTGTCGCTCGAGCGGATCGGGAAGAAGTCGGCAGAGACCCTGCTGAAGGAGATTGAAGGATCGAAGCGGAATCCGCTGAACCGGGTGCTGTTCGGGCTGGGGATGCGCTTTATCGGCGAGAGGACGGCGCAGTTGCTGGCCGAGGAATTTGGCTCGATGGACGCGCTCATGGCCGCTTCCGCCGAAGAGTTGGAGCGCGTGAATGAGGTCGGCCCGCGGGTGGCGCAGGCCATCCGGGAGTTTTTTGGGCTTTCCAGAAATCGCGAACTTGTGGAGCGGCTGCGCGCGGCTGGGCTGACGTTTACGGCGGAGAAGCGGAAGAAGTCGTCCCAGCTTGAGGGCCTGACTTTTGTGCTTACCGGCACGTTGCCCAACCTCACCCGCGAAGAGGCGAAGGCGAAGATTGAAGCGGCGGGTGGGCGCGTCTCCGGCTCAGTGAGCAAAAAGACCAATTACGTTGTCGCGGGAGATGACGCGGGATCGAAGCTGGACAAGGCCCGTGAATTGGGCGTTAATGTTGTGGACGAAGCGGAGCTGGAAGAATTGCTGCGTGGTTGACTGGATGAGCTGAAAGCGCTTTTCTATTCCGGGCCCTTGGGCGCGAAGTATCCCTTCATTGCGCGCACCTTGTACTGGCGGTCGAGGCAGAAAAGATAAATCGTCCGGAAGGAGCCGTCGTTCTTGAAGTCGGCCGGCTTATAAACCAGAGCGTACTGGCTGCGAAGCTCGTCTTGAATGGCGCGGAAGCTGGCCGGCATGTCTTCCAGGCTCCTAGGGTAAAAGGCGCGGCCGCCTGTGTCGTTGGCGATGGTCTGAAGCACCGAATCGCCACGCTCGCGGGTTGGGCTGGTATTGGTGCTGATGGTGTAGACGATGGTTTCGGCCCGCTGACACTCCTTGATGGCCTCATCCAGATAAGCGTGACTCTGGTTATCGTCTCCGTCGGAGATCACGATCATGGCCTTGCGCACCGGTTCCTGTCCGCGCGCAACATCCAGCAGTTTGTCGCGGCAGGCGCTATAAACCGCGTCGTAAAGCGCGGTGCCTCCGCCGGGGTGCAGCGCGTCGATGCCGGTGGTCAGCAGGTCCAAATTATTGGTCCAGCCCTGCTTGTAGTCGGGCGTAACGTCGAAGCCCTCGATGAACGCCTTGTCCGTCTGCGGCTTCAGCGTTTGCTGTAGAAACGCGATGGAGGCCTGCTGCTCAAACTGAAAGCGGCGGCGAATGGAGGTGCTGGTGTCGATCAAAATGCCGACGCGCAGGGGCAGGTTCGTCTGCTGGGTGAAGCTGTAGACGCGCTCCGGCGCGCGCTGATTGTCGAGCAGGGCGAAGTCGCTCTGGTTGAGGTTGTTGATGAAGTGCCCGTGCTTGTCCGTGACGGTAAAGACCAGGTCGACTTCGTTGACTTGCCTCTGGATCGTGTATTGCTCCTGGCCATTTTCGTCCTTCGTCTGGACTTGGGCCTGCTGGCCGGAGGGGGCAGCCTGGGCGGTCTTGTTCGCGGCGGGGGCCGGAGATTTCGCCTGCGCGGACTGCGCCACGGCGGCGGACGAGAGCGAGATCGCGAGCAGGGATGCCGCGCAAAGACGGAAAATGCTGGAAACGCCTGAGTCCATTGTTGCTGCCATCATTTTACATGGCGGGTTGGGTGGGGCGGCAAGGTTTTCCGAATGGTATGGTAGGTGAGATTTGTGATTCAGCCTTTAGGGAAAAGGAGATTCACTTGATCCTGCGATTTGCAGTGGCAGGGATGGCCCTGCTGCTCGTCCACGCTCCCGCCGTGTCCCAGCCTCGGGCCGCCGCTACGACCTTGCCGTTCCTCTCGCGCCCCGAGGCCATCGTCGCAAAGCGCAATTTTTACGTGTTAACCACGGCGGCGACTGATTCGGCGGTGGTGAGGGTTTTGAACTCGGACGGCGTGCTGACGAACATGGCCGCAGCGCATGACACCGCGATGCAGAAGGCCGCTGCCGAGTGCAAGACCGCGACTTGTTTTACCGCCGCAATGCGCTGGAGCGATTCCGATATTCAGGCCGTATCGAACGAATTGGGCCGCCTCTATGGAAGCGACGCCGCAGTCCGCGGTCTTGCCCGGGCACTCAGGAAGAGCGGCTTTTATCCTCTCTATCGAAAGCAGGACGGCCAGCACCTGCTCATTACCGCGTGGACGGACGCCGCATCCGCGATCAACCGCATTATCGATGTCTACGGGGGCGGGACCCTGCCGCGCTACGCCCGAAGCGATAAGGCCCGCTTTGACACAAACACCCCGTCGTATGCGTTCGATCTGAAGGCCCTCACCATGCTGATTGATGAGGAGCAGGCGGGGGAGAAGGTATTTTTTTTCCCGGAGCTGAAGGCCGCCGTCACGCTGCTGGCCATGAATGACCGTCTGAATGCCGCACAGTTCGAGCCTTTGCAAAACGGCCTGAACGCGGCAGCCATCGCTCGTGCAAGGTCCGTCGATTGGAAAAAATACCCCTACTCCGTGATTGTTGTGCCCGGCAGCGGGCCTTCCGAAACCGGCGTAAGGATTTCCGCGCTGGGTAGGATCCGGGTTGAGCAGGCGGTCCGGTTGTATCGCTCCGGCAAGGCACCTTTTATTCTTGTGTCCGGCGGCGCGGTGCATCCCATGCTGACGCCATTCTTCGAGGCAATCGAGATGCGGCGCGAACTCATGGAAGCCTGGAATATCCCGGCGAACGCAATCCTCGTCGATCCTTACGCGCGGCATACCACCACGAATATCCGGAATGCCGTGAGGGAGATTATTCGCTATCGCTTCCCAACCAAAAAACCGTTCCTGGTGACGAGCGACTTCAGTCAGGTGCGGGGAATACTTTCCGCCGGTTTCGATGCGCGCTGCCAAAGGGAACTGCACTATCTGCCGTTCACGTCAAAGCAGGGGTTGTCGGCTACGACGCTCGCCATGCGGGTGAGTTTCGATGCGCTCCAGCAGGACGCAACCGATCCGATGGACCCGTAAGGGCATTAGAACGGAGAGAGACCGGTAATCACCCGTTCGGCGCGCTTCAAACTGCCCGCCGCGCCCACACCGGCGAGGGTGAAGCTGTAGAGCTTCTCCGTGTCGTCGCGCGCGCTGCCCAGCGAATAGTGCCGCAGCTCAAAGCTGAGCCCGCAGCAGTTCCAGTTGTAGCTGGCCTGCGCGCCGTAGTACTGCCACTGGTCGAGGGTAAAGTCGTACCCGGAGCTGATGCCCGCGCTGATGCCCAGCTTGGCCGGCGAGCCATAAATCCCGGAAAACCGCACCTGGTTGAAGTCGGTAAGCGCGGGTCTCAGCGCCGTCGGCTTCACAACCGTGGGGGCCTGCGGAAGGTTCTCCACTGGGGTGCTTACGGTGTGCAGATGCGCGTTGCCCACGCTCAGAGTGTAGTCGCCCTTGTGGTATCCGGCGAAGAGATTGCTGGCGTCGAGCCGCCCGGCCTTCGTGTCGTAGTCCACGTCCCATTCGATGTCCGTGTTGGCCGAGCTTCGCCAGCGTAGCCGTGATGTCACCGGAGAATAGTCCCGAGGGTTGGTCAGGAATGCCACGCCGGTAAAGTCGAGGGTTGTGTCGAGGACATTGCGGGTGCCCGGAGTGACGGCCCCGCCAAATTCGGGATCGAAGAAATACTTCTGGGCCACCTGCCAGGTCAGCCAGTCCACGGTGCCGCCGCCACACATTGTCTCCGGCCCCAGCGCCTCGTCGCCCTTGCACGGATGCTGCTTCGTATGCCGCAGAAACAGCCGCTGGGTCAGCGAATACTCCACCTCGTTGGTGTCGCTGGCCACGTCCGTGTCGTCGAAGCGCAGCACGGAATTGAAGTTCCCAATGCCCTTAACAAACCGGTAGCGCACAGCCGGCTCAATCACATGCCGGACTTCGCCGCCGCCCAGCAGCCGCTCCAGCCATGGGGCGGAGAAGTCGCGCTCCAAAGCCGGAGGCCGCAGCTCCGCGCCAACTTCCACGTCCTTGCGATTCAGCGAGGCGTCGCGCTCAGAAGGCAGGTCGCCCAAGGGGGCCGGATTCTGGCTCTTGCCGTAAAAGGTGTCCCGCACCGCGACGGTCGGTCGCAGTGTCCAGCCTCCGAAGTGGACCGGAAGCGCCAGGCGGGGATGGATGTCGACTCGCGGCACCAGGTCGGACGTATCGAACCCAGGCTCGGAACGTGAGAGCGCGGAAACCATGGCCGTCATGCCCCACATCAGCGGAGTTCCCGGCAGATACTGGTCCACCGCGTCAAAGCGGGCTTCCGGCACATGGAGCACGCGAATCTCTTCCTCGCCGGTGGGCGAAGTCGCGTTGCTCACAAAGCTCTGGTAGCGGTTGAAGACCACGCCGTCGGTGAGGCCCCGGTGCGCGTGGGCCCAAAAAACCTGCGATTTTACCTCCGAGTTGATGGCCACGGCGTAGCTTTCCTCAAACGCCTGCCGGTAGGCGTAGGAACTCAGGTACTCGATGTCCCCCACGACGCGGGTCTCATCGGAAAAGTCGTGCCGCCCGTCCACCAAAAAATCCACGCCGCCTTGGTTCTGCGTGCCCGGCAGCCGATCCAGCAGGCTGTGGAACTTCACCGTGGCGAAGTCCAGCCCGCGGCCCCGATACCGGAACTGCCCCAGCGGGGCGAACCCGCGGTTTGAGAAATACTCGGTGCCCAGCAGCAGGTCGGCGCTGCGGCCCAGCGCGATGTAGGCTTCCTCGCCGAGGATCAGGCCCTTGGTCGTGTCGTTTCCGAAGATGGGAAGCAGGAAGCCCGACTCGCGTTTGCCGTTGATGGAGTGCGTCACGTAAGGCAGGTAGAAGACCGGGACGCGGTGCAGGAGGGGCAATCCGCGCAGCTCGAAAAGGCTGTTCTTCGCCGTTGCCTTGTCGTTCGAGAGAAGAAATTGCTTTGCCGTAAGCTGCCAGTCCGGATTGGGCAGCTCGCATGACGTGACCGATCCGTCGATGACTTTGTACTGCTTTGGCCCCATCTGGACGAGTTCGCGCGCGCTCACCGCGAACGGGTTTGTGGATGTGAGCAGCCTTGCGTCACGCTTGAGCGGCGGCCCTTCGATGGTGCCCGCGACATCGTAGATGTGGCCGGTATGCGCTTCAAGATTCATTTCGCCGTGCGAGGCGAGCAGGTGCGCGTCGTCGGGGCCGCCGTCCAGATGCAGATGGCCCTCGGCCACGATCTCCGAAGTGGTCTTGTTGTATGTGGCGCGATCGGCGCGAACCACGTAGTCCTTGTAATGGACGACTACATGGCCGGCCAGCGTGTAGATGATGGCGGTTTTGGTCTTCTGGTAGCTCTGGGTGTCGGCTTCAATGCGTACCGGAACGCCCTCCGCGGGCGGCGCGACCACATGGGCCACCGGAATCGACGGCGCGACCTGCTCCCCCGCGCCTTCGTCAACCGCGGGAGGAAACTGCGTCGTTACTGCCTGCGGCCAAAGCTGCGGATGACACAGCGCAAGCAGCGTGATACATAGAATAGTGCGGGCTTTCATCGAGACGGGCACCCTAAGAATAACAAAGCCCCCGCTCCTCGAAGGCACGCCGCTCTGGCCCTGAAAACCCGACTCGACTCGCCTGCACCGCAACCGGATGGGACGCGGCGCACGCGCGTTGATACCGCCTCCGCTTCCTCTTCAATCTCCAAATGAAAACCGACTCGTTGAAAAATCGGGAACGCGCCCGTGCGTCTTCCTGAGGGAAATGGGACCACTTTGAACACTTCTCAGACTGCCGAAGCTCCTGAAGTTCAGATTGATTGGAAGCAGGAGGTCAACGCCCGGCTCAACGCGCACCGCAGCCGCCGTGGCGCTTTTGCCCAGCAGCCGCCGCTGCCGGGAATGGAAGCCTCCGCTCGTGTGCCGAAAGCGGCCAAGGTCGCCGCCCGGGTGGCGGAGCGCTACGCCGCCGCTCCGAGTTATCGGGAAATGCTGGCCGCCGAGGCCGCGCGCGCCGCTGAGGCTGCAGCGGAGGCAGCCCGAGAAGCGCAGCACGCCGCCGAAGCAGTGAATGAAGCGTTGCGGGCCGCCGCGGAGGCGGAATCCGCATCCAACCCGCAACAGGAAGCCGAGGCATTTGAGCTGACTCCTCCGCCGGCTCCGGAACCCATCCACTATCGCGTCGATCCGGCCTCGCTGCCGGCGCGCCCCAGGCAGTCCTCCCCCAGCCTCCCCCAACTGCATCCTGTGGAACCGCATCCGCATGTTGTTGATCCTTTTGAGGACGCGGTGGTGGCCCCCGCACAGCCGCTCCCGGCCAGGGTGCTGGAGTTTCCCCGCGAGCTGATCGCCCCACGCAAGGCCCGCCCGCGGTTCGCGGAAGGCCCGCTGCGCGAGCCCGGTTCAGACGCCGAAAAAGAGCAGCTTCGCATTTTTGAATGCGAGCCAGAAGCTATTTGTCATCAGCCGGTTCTAGCCGTTGACCGGGCTGACGAAACACGGCTCCCCGTGTGGTCCTCGATCCGGCTTGATGCAACACCGCGCGGTATGGAGATGTCCGCAGCCAGCGTCGAAAGCGATTCGGCCGCTCTCGGAGAAGCGGGCCAGCCGTTTTCCGCCCGGGCGCGCCGGTCGTCGCGGACTTCCGGAGGAGCATCCTCGCTCGCTGATATGCTGCCGCTCCATGTGGCTCCGCTGGGAGACCGGCTCCTCGCCGCGTTCATCGACATGTGCCTGATCGCAATTGGCTTCTTCAGTTGCTTGATGGTCTTCCTGGCCTGCACCATTCATCCGCCTATGGGAAGACCCGCCCTGATCGCCTCTAGCGCCGTGTTTGCCGGTTTCCTACTGCTCTACCAATGGCTCTTCTTTACTTTTGCCGAGGGCACGCCGGGAATGCGCTGCGCCAAAATCGCGCTCTGCACCTTCGATGACGAAAATCCCGACCGCAAGGCGCTCCGTCATCGAATCGGGGCCGCCTGCCTCGCCGTCTTGCCCCTTGGGCTCGGGTTCCTATGGGCGCTGCTGGACGAAGACCACCTCGGCTGGCACGACCGCATGACCCGCACCTACCAGCGAAGCTATCGGTAAGCCGGACACCCGCCCCACGGAACCGCTGCAATTTCCGCTGCGTATCCCCATTCACGCCCTGCCCCGGTTGATAAACTTGATACAGCCCGGGGCAAATCCCATGGAATTTAAAGAAGCCGTCAAAGTCGCGCTCCATTCCCTCTGGGCCAACAAGCTCCGCTCCGTCCTCACGCTTATCGGAATCGTCATCGGCGTCTCCTCTGTGATCGCCGTCATTACCCTGACCAATGGCGTAAACAAATACGTGGCGACGAAGGTTTACGGCTATGGGGCCGACGTCTTCACGCTGAGCAAAAATTCGCCCGTCATCCTGAGCTATGAGCAGTGGCAGAAATTCCAGAAGCGCAAGGACATTAAGCTCAGCGACTACGAGGCCATTGAGCAGCAGTGCAAAAGCTGCGCCGCGGTCGGCGCGCTGCTCAGCACCACCGGCAAGGTCGTCTACGGGCGGCACTCGAGCGACAACACCGACATTCGCGGCTGGACATGGAACATGCCCGCAATCTCCAACATCAACCTCGCGCAGGGACGCAGCTTTGTCCCCGCCGACCAGCAGTACAGCTCCCGCGTCGCGATTGTCGGGTACGACGTTGTCCACGATCTGATGCCCCACGTGAACCCGCTCGGCAAAGAGATTCGCGTGGACGGCGAGCCCTACACCATCATCGGGGTCGGCGAACGCCAGGGCACCACTCTCGGCCAAAGCCAGGACAACTGGGTCGCCGTGCCCATTACCGCCTACCAGCACACTTACGGAACCAATAACAGCATCGTCATCTATGTGAAGGCCGGG
>DASTXK010000101.1:0-13960 GCA_035765555.1 Acidobacteriaceae bacterium | reverse complement strand
TACTCGCCCTTTGCGCAGCGCTCACTTATGCTGATGGGCGCGGGCAGGCCCGCACGGGAGTCGGTTGCGGTCCGATAGAACGCGCTCTACTTCAGCCGCTCGCGGGCAATCGCGTCCAGCACGCCGTTCAGGAAATTGATCGACTCCGGCGAGGAGTAGCGGCGGGCAATCTCCAGCGCCTCGTTGATGACAATCGGCGCGGGCGTTCCGGGAAAGCCGGTCAGCTCGGCCACCGCCGTCCGCAGCACGTTGCGGTCAACCGACGACATCCGGGCCAGCTTCCAGTTGGCCGAGTGCTTCTCAATCAGCGTGTCGATCTCCTCTTCGCGCGCCACGGCCACACGGAAAATATCTTCGGCAAAGCCGCGTGTGTCAGGCTCAACCTCATCGCGAGCTTGCCAGAATGTCTTCCGAACTTCATCTGGATTCTGTCGCCCCATGTCCGCCTGGAACAGCATCTGCATGGCGAGTTCGCGGCCCTTGCGCCGCTTGCCCGTAACGGTCATCGGGCCGCTTCCGTTCCGGCCGCGATCTTCCGCCCCAGCGAGACCATTTCGATGGCCGCCGCCGCCGCCTCGAAGCCCTTGTTGCCGGACTTTAACCCCGCGCGGTCCAGCGCCTGTTCCAGAGTTTCGCAGGTCAGCACGCCAAAGGCGTGGGGAACCCCGGTCTCTTGCTGCGACTGGCCAATCCCGCGCGCCACCTCGTTGTAGATGGCCTCAAAGTGCGCGGTCTCTCCGCGCAACAGGCAGCCGAGCGTAATAACTGCATCGGCCTGTTTTGTCTCCGCAAGCGCCCGTGCGGCGGCGGGAATCTCCCATGCTCCGGGAACCCGCACCACGCTCACATCGTCCCGCCGGACGCCGCTGCGGTGCAGGCAATCCAGCGCGCCTTGCAGCAGGCGGTCCGTGATGACGGCGTTCCAGCGGGCCACAACAATCGCGAACTTGATGCCCGTCGCGACCAGGTCGCCATCGAGCGCGGCGGGCTTGTTCTTCAGCGGATCGAGCCATTCCCAAAAGGTGAAGGAGTGGCCTGGCGCAGGCTCCACTGTAAACGACCGCGACTTCCAGAAGGTCTCCTCGGTCGCCGTGATCCTGCCCGCCGCTTCCGCCGTGCTCAGGTTCTTGCCGAGCCAGCCTTCCGCCACGCGCCGCACGTCGTCGAGCGCCGTAACCTCGATCCAGACGCCTTCCGCCACGCTTGCCGCGCCTTCCACTATCTCAAGGTTGCCGAGAGGAGCCAGAAACGGAGCGCCCCGGCCAGCGCCTGTCTCCCAGCCTTTGCCCGGCTCAAATCCGAGCGCGGAAAAGAAGCTCGCCAACGCCTCATACGCTTCCGCCGACCCCGCCGGACGGACAATTGTGATTCCTTTAATCATGCTTCTTCAGAGTAAATGAGAAGCCCCGATTCAATGAATTGGCTGGACAGGAATGATTTGCCGCATCATAGGAACACAGCCTCCAGGGAGAGACCTCTTGCCTGCACCTGACGCGCCGCACCGGTCCAAAGCCGGAGCTTTGAAAGTCGAGATTCACTCCAACGCCGAGTCCGCCAGCCGGGCCGCAGCGAACGAGGCGGCTCATGCGCTCACTCGTCTCGGCGAAACCGCTGACGAGTTCGGCGTCATCTTCGCCACAGGCGCATCCCAGATCGGCACTCTCGAAGCCCTCACCTCGACGCCGGGGCTGCCATGGAACAAAGTCCTGGGGTTCCACCTCGACGAGTACGTCGGTTTGCCCCTCGCACATCCGGCATCCTTTCGCGGCTACCTGCGGCGTCATCTAACAAGCAAGGTGAAGTTGCGGGAGTTCTACGAAATCGCCGGCACGGCGGACGACATTGAGCAGGTATGCGAGCAGTACGCCGCGAAGCTGCGGGCGATCAATCCTCAACTGTGTCTTCTGGGCGTCGGAGAAAATGGCCATCTTGCCTTCAATGATCCGGACGAGGCGGATTTTGAGGACCGGCTGGATGTGAAGATTGCCCATCTGGATACGGTGTGCCGGCAGCAACAGGCATCGGAAGGATGGTTTGGTTCTCTCGACGAGGTTCCGAAGACAGCCATCACCGTTACAATTCCGGCCTTGTTCCGCGTCCCCAAACTTATTCTTACGGTGCTTGGCCCGCGCAAGGCCCAAGCTGTGAAGAGCCTGATCCAAGGGCCAATCTCTACCGCTTGCCCCGCTTCGATCCTCCGCCGCCACCATGATGCCACGGTTTATCTGGATCAGGAAGCCGCCGCGTATGTTTCCGCTTAGGATTGCGGTCGATTCGCCGCCAAATCCCGGTCCCGCACGCCGATCAGATACAGCAGGCCATCGAGACCGAGTTGCGTAAGCGAGTGATCCGCGCTTTGGCGGACAAGCGGCTTGGCGCGGAAGGCGATGCCCATTCCGGCGAGGTTGAGCATGGGCAGGTCGTTGGCTCCGTCGCCCACGGCGACTACCTGTTCGAGGGAAATATGTTCCTGGTGGGCGATTTCTTCGAGCAGCGCGGCCTTGCGTGCCCCGTCCACAATCTGGCCGGTTACTTCGCCCGTCACCACTCCATTCGCAAACTCAAGCTCGTTGGCGTGGACATAATCAATTCCGAAGCGCTGCTGGAGACATCGCGCAAAGAAGGTGAATCCGCCGGAGAGGATAGCGGTTTTGTAGCCCAGCGTCTTGAGCGTCGAGATGAGCCGCTCCGCGCCCTCGGCCAGCGGAATGCGCCCGATCAGCTCGCGCACGCGCGCCTCCGGCAGCCCCTTGAGCAGGGCGACGCGACGGCGGAAGCTTTCCTGAAATTCGATCTCACCCCGCATGGCCGATTCCGTGATTCTGACCACCTGGTCGGCGACCCCGGCCATTTTGGCCAGCTCGTCGATGACCTCGCCCTGAATCAGGGTCGAGTCCATATCGAAGGCAAAAAGCCGCCGGTTGCGCCGGAAAATGTTCTCGCGCTGGAAGGCGATGTCGATGGGCATTTGCTGTGCCAGCGCGACAAAAGCCGCCCGCATCTCGTCCTCATTCCGGACCGAGCCGCTGGCGCGCATCTCCACGCAGGCATTGGCGGCCTCCGTGTGGACGGCGAGCGAAAGCCTCCGCGACAACCGCTGAATTTCATCGATGTTCAGCCCGTGCGCGGCAATAATTTTGCCTACCCGCGAGAGCGCCTCGGCGGAAATGGCACGGCCCAGCACCGTAACCAGAATCCGGTCCTTGCCCTGCGCCGCGAGCCAGCGATCCAGAGCCTCCCGGCTGATGGGCGTGAACCGAACATGCAGCCCGAGCCTGTCGGCTTTTGCAATCAGCGCGGCTTTGAGCGGAGCAAATTCGTTCCCGGCGGGAATCTCGATCAGCAGCCCAAGCGCCAGCGTTTCATGCACCACGGCCTGCCCAATATCGAGCACGCAGGCCTGGAAGTCGGCCAGAATTCCTGTAAGTTCGCTGGTCAGCCCCGCATGATCGGGGCCGGAAAAATGTAGGAGGACGATTTCGCTCATTCCTGAGAGGATTTTCCTTCGCCGTAGAAGAGCTGTTCAATTTCGGTGCCGTTCATCGTATCGAAATCGTCGGGAACGCTTAATTGTCCTGCCATAAAGCCGATCCTTTTAGGAGCAGGCTGCTCGGCGTCTCCTTTGTTGTTATTGTCGGACTGCTCGGTCATGACCTCAGTTTATGTCAAATACGCTACAGAATTCGCTGAGTAGCGAGTTGGAATAAAATCATCTCAGGACCATGAGAATGCCGCTCCCGTCTCCACGTCTCAAGCGCTTTCGCCACGGACGCCCCGATCGTGGACGGGACCTCTGCTGACTTACTAGAATCTTGTTGTTACGGATTTCGGCGGGCCTCTCTCGCCCGCGTTGCTGCGCGTATCCCATCGCCGGGACCGCGCCTCTCACCAAGAAAGGTCTATGCCATGAGCAAATCTCTGGATTCATTCGGCAGCTATTCGCAACTCAAGTCCGGCGACCGGACCTACGACATCTACCGCCTCAGCGCGCTGGAAAAGAAAGGCGTGAAGCTGAGCCGTCTTCCCTACAGCCTCCGCATCCTGCTGGAAAATCTGCTGCGCCACGAGGATGGCAAGAGCGTCACGGCTGACGATATTCAGTTCCTCGCCAACTGGGACCCCAAGGCCCTGCCCTCGCGCGAAATCGCCTACATGCCTGCGCGCGTCCTCATGCAGGACTTCACCGGCGTCCCAGCCATCGTCGATCTGGCCGCCATGCGCGACGCCATGAAGGTGCTGGGCGGCGACCCCGAAAAAATCAACCCTCTCCAGCCCGCCGAGCTGGTCATTGACCACTCCGTTCAGGTCGACCAGTACGGAACCGACAATTCCTACGCGATCAACGTTGCGTTCGAGTACCAGCGCAATCGCGAGCGCTACGCCTTCCTCAAGTGGGGACAGTCGGCCTTCCACAACTTCTCCGCTGTGCCGCCCGGCATGGGCATCTGCCATCAGGTAAATCTGGAATACCTTGCCCGCGGCGTCTTCACCCTCCAGCAAAACGGCAGCACTCTCGCCTATCCCGATACGCTCGTCGGCACCGACTCCCACACGACCATGATCAACGGACTCGGCGTGCTGGGATGGGGCGTTGGAGGCATTGAGGCCGAGGCCGCCATGCTCGGCCAGCCCGTCTCTATGCTGGTGCCGCAGGTTGTGGGCTTCAAGCTCAAGGGCAAGCTGCGTGAAGGCGCGACCGCGACCGACCTCGTCCTTACCGTGACGGAGATGCTCCGCAAGCTCGGCGTCGTCGGCAAGTTTGTGGAGTACTACGGCGAAGGCGTTGCGGAACTGGCGCTGGCCGACCGCGCCACGCTCGGCAACATGTCTCCCGAGTATGGCGCCACCTGCGGCATTTTCCCCGTGGATGCCGTAACGCTGCGTTACCTCGAACTTACAGGCCGCAAGCCGGAGCAGATCGCACTCGTCGAGGCCTACTACAAGGAGCAGGGTCTCTTCCACACCGCCGACGCGCCGGAGGCCGAGTACACGCAGACCATCGCTCTCGACCTTGCGGAAGTGGAGCCGAGCATCGCCGGCCCCAAGCGCCCTCAGGACCGCATTCTGCTAAAAGACGCGCCAGCGAGCTTCGCCAAGGCGCTGCCCGACCTTCTTGGCCCGGTCGCCAATGACAACTGCAACGGCACGCGCCAGGTGGTCCGCTGGGAAGGTGAAGGAGGCACGCCCTGCGAGCCGGCCGGCTCTGAGCAGGGCCCAACCGCGTCAGTCAAGGATCGCTTCGGCGTCGATGTGGAGAAGTACCTCGACCACGGCTCCATCGTCATCGCGGCCATCACAAGTTGCACCAACACCTCGAACCCGTCGGTGATGGTGGCCGCCGGACTGCTGGCCAAAAAGGCCGTTGAAAGGGGCCTCAGCGTTCCGCCCTGGGTCAAGACTTCGCTCGCGCCCGGCTCGCGCGTCGTTTCCGACTACTACAAGAAGGCCGGCCTGCTGCCTTATCTCGACAAGCTGCGCTTCAACGTGGTTGGATACGGCTGTACCACCTGCATCGGCAACTCCGGCCCGCTGCCCGCCGACGTGTCGAAGTCCATCGAGAACCATGGTCTCGTCGCCGTTTCCGTCCTTAGCGGCAATCGCAACTTCGAGGGACGCATCAACTCCGAAGTGCGCGGCAACTACCTCATGTCGCCGCCGCTGGTCGTCGCCTTCGCACTTGCCGGGCGCATCGACCACGACTTTGAGAAGGACGCTCTCGGCAAGGACAAGAGTGGCCAGCCGGTTTACCTCAAAGACATCTGGCCATCGCTGAAAGAAGTTTCCGAAACCATTGCCGCTTCGGTCGATTCCAGTCTCTTCAAGAAGGAGTACGCAACCGTCACGGAGGGCGATGAGAATTGGCAGCAGCTCAAGTTCCCCACCGGTAACGTCTACCAGTGGGAGCCGGATTCCACCTACATCCGCAAGGCTCCATATTTCGACGGAATGCCGGCCAGGCCCGCTCCCGTCGAGGACATCCGCAACGCCCGCGTGCTGGCCGTGCTCGGCGACTCCGTAACCACCGACCACATCTCGCCCGCCGGTTCCATCAAGCTGAACTCGCCCGCCGGAAAGTACCTGACCGACCATGGCGTCAAGCAGGCCGACTTCAACTCCTACGGCTCGCGCCGCGGCAATCACGAGGTCATGGTCCGCGGAACCTTCGCCAACGTCCGGCTGCGGAACAAGCTGGCTCCCGGAACTGAAGGCGGCGTGACCCGCCTGCTGCCCGAGGGCGAGCAGATGAGCATCTTCGACGCATCAGTGAAGTACGCCGAGCGCGGCGTGCCGCTGGTCATCCTCGCCGGGAAGGAATACGGCTCCGGATCATCGCGCGACTGGGCCGCCAAAGGTCCCAAGCTGCTGGGAGTAAGCGCCGTCATTGCCGAAAGCTACGAGCGCATCCACCGCTCGAATTTGGTCGGCATGGGCGTTCTGCCGCTGCAATTCGCCGATGGTCAGACGGTCGAAAGCCTCGGCCTCAGCGGCGAAGAGGTCTTCCACTTCCCCGGCCTCAAGCCGCTGCTTGATGCCAAATTCGCCAACGGACGCACGCTGAAGGTCAGCGCAAAATCGCCCGACGGAAAAACGAAGGAGTTTGACGTAACCGTCCGCATCGACACCCCGCAGGAAATCCTCTACTACGAAAACGGAGGAATCCTGCAGTACGTGCTGCGCAGCCTGGCGGCAAAAAACTAGCTGCTCTGAGTTCCCAACAGCAAAAGCCCCGGAGACGGGGCTTTTTGCATTCGGGACCAATGTGTTCGGTTAAATTCCCACGCCGTACTCCGCCGGAGACTCGTCTCCGGCGTGCGCAAAGAAGTCCGAGGGCGTGCGGTGGTTAAATTTGTAGCGCAGGCGCAGTTCGCGACCCACATACAGGCCCACGGCGGCCACTCCCATCGTTACGGAGGCCCATCCAAGCAGACGCAGTGCGATCCGGGTTTCACGGCACGATTTCAGACCAGGCAAAATCTTCACGGGTTCTATCCTGTTTGCAGCGGACTTGCGGCTCCGCGATGACCTCATAATAGCGTAGTTCTGGCCAAAACTACGCTCCGCCCATTCTTTTTGACGGGACTATTACATTTCCGGAACAAAGGCCCAATTCGGCTTCGGCACGTATGCTCATCCCTCACCTCTCAACCGCCATCGCCACCGAATTCCCTCCACCCAGGCACAGCGCCGCCACTCCGCGCTTCACGTCCCGCCGCATCATCTCGTAGATGAGCGTAATCAGCACCCGGGCGCCGCTCGCTCCAATGGGATGCCCAATCGCCACCGCGCCGCCGTTCACGTTCACCTTCTCCAGTGGAATCCCCAACTCCCGGGTGACGGCGATGGCCTGCACGCTGAACGCCTCGTTCAGCTCGAACAGGTCCACGCTTTCCGCCGTCCATCCCGCGCGCTCCAGCACCTTATGCACGCCGCTCACCGGAGCCATCATCACCCACTTGGGATCGATCCCGCTGGTCGCCTGCGCTCGAATCGTGACCAGCGGCTTCAGCCCCAGCTCGCGCGCGCGTTCGGCGCTCATCACCACAACCGCCGCCGCCGCGTCATTCACTCCGGGAGCATTTCCCGCCGTCACCGTCCCATCTTTTTTGAAGGCCGGCTTTAGCGCGCGCAGCGCTTCCAGCGTCGCATCTTCGCGAATCGACTCGTCGGCTTCCACAATCGTCGGGGCCTGCCCCTTTTTCTTTGCCGGAACTTCCACCGAAACAATCTCCGCCTTGAAGCGCCCCTCGCGCCGCGCCGCCGCCGCCTTGCGGTGCGAGTTCAGCGCGTAACAGTCCTGCTCCTCGCGCGATATCCCGTACTTCTCCGCGACGTTCTCGCCCGTCACGCCCATGTGGTAGTCGTTGAAGGCGTCCCACAGCCCGTCGTGAACCATGGAATCCACCACGACAGAGTTCCCCATCCTGAATCCGCCGCGCCCCTGCGGCAGCAGATACGGCGCGTTCGTCATCGACTCCATTCCGCCCGCGACCACAATTTTGGAGTTGCCCGTTTGAATCGCCTGCTGCGCCAGCGCAATCGCCTTCAGCCCGGAGCCGCAAACTTTATTGATGGTCAGCGCGCTCACCTCCGGCGGCAGCCCTCCATTCAGCGCAGCCTGCCGCGCCGGATTCTGACCCAGCCCCGCCGACACCACAATGCCAATGATGCACTCATCCACCTGCGCCGGATCGAGCTTCGCCCGCTTCACCGCCTCGCGCACCGCAACCGCGCCCAACTGCGTTGCCGAAAGGCTGCTCAGCCCTCCCTGGAACTTCCCCACCGGCGTCCGCGCCGCCGAAACAATCACAACCTCTTCCATCGCTCTCCACTCCTATCTACTGATTCGATGCTCCCCCGCGCCAGCCGTTTCAAACCCATCTACACTCAATGCAGCGAACCCATGAAGGTATCAGAGAACCTCGCCGAAACGCCATCCGAGCTTGCCGCCTGGCCGAGCCGCAACCGACCCGTCGCGCCCTGGTGGCACACCGCCATCCTGGTCATCATCATTCTCGGAATCTCCGCCCTCAGCACCCTTCAATCGCGAACCGCGGGCTTTGGCGGCAGCCATTACCTCCGCTACGGCGTCACCATCGCGTGGGAGTGGTTCCTCGCGCTCCTCGCCTGGTGGGGCCTCCGCATGGGCCGCACGCCTGTCCGCGAAATTCTGGGCACGCGCCGCGCCGGGCTGAAGGAGTGGGCCCGCGACTTCGGCATCGCGCTCCTCTTCTGGATCATGGCCATCATCGTCCTCGCCGCCATCGCCAGCCTGCTGCGGATCGCCCATCTCATGCATGCGCAGAAAGCGGTCGTCGCGCTCGCGCCGCAATCCATTCCCCAGCTTCTTCTCTGGATCGCGCTCTGCTGCACCGCCGGCTTCGTTGAAGAATTTGTCTTCCGCGGCTACCTGCTCCAGCAGTTTGCTTGCATTCGCGGCAAGCTCTGGATCGGCGTCGTTCTCTCATCGCTGCTCTTCGGCGGGGCCCACGGATATGAGGGTATCGGCGCCATGATCGCCATCACCGCTTATGGAATCATGTTCTGTTTTCTCGCCATCTACCGCCGCAGCCTGCGCGCCGGAATGATCGCGCACGCCTGGCATGACTCCTTCACCGGAGTCGTCATCGCCATCGCAAGACACTCGCATCTCGTCTGAGCGAAAACAGAACAGCAGTCCGTCCGGAATCTTGCGAAAAAAATAATCGCGAAATGCAATTTTTTTCTTGACACTCTTTTTCCCTGCTTCTATACATTCGTTAACTGCGACATTTGAGTTGCAGTGAAAAGGGAGAATAGAAAACTATGGCAACGAAAAAGGCAGCCAAGAAAGCGGCTAAGAAACCTGCAAAGAAGGCCGCGAAGAAGAAGTAAGCAGTTTGCAGTAAAGGCAACACCAAAGGGGAACGCGAAAGCGTTCCCCTTAGTGTTTTCGCGGCATCCCACAACTTTGCGAGACAATAGCAACCATGACCCGCCGCCGATGGATTGCCGATACCTGGGACGAAGCCACCGCGTCACTCACCGGCGAGCAGGCCACACACCTCATCCGCGTGCTCCGCGCACAGCCCGGCATGGAGTTCGACATCGTTGCTGGCGACCGTGTCCACCACGCCGTGATCGCCGGCATCACCGGAGACTCCGTCCGTTTCAACCTGGTCGCGGAGATCCCCGCCGAGCCGGCGCTGCCCGTCACCCTCCTGCTCGCCGTCTTCAAGTTCGACCGCATGGAGTGGGCCATCGAAAAATCCACCGAACTTGGAGTCGCCCGCATTATTCCCGTCATTACCCGCCGCAGCGAGAAGCATCTGGCCCGCTCCGCCCCCGCGCGCGCGGAGCGCTGGCGCCGCATCGCCCATGAATCCGCCAAGCAGTCCCGCCGCTCCGATGTTCCGGTCATTGAAGAGGCCGTTCCACTCAAGACTGCCGCCGCTCGCGAAGGCGATGCCGTCAGACTCGTCCTCGCCGAACAGGAGCGCTCCACCACTCTGCGCGGTGCGCTCGAAGAAGCCCTAAAGAATACGGGAGATGATTTTCCTGAGATTCGCCTCGCCGTCGGACCTGAAGGAGGATGGGCCGCCGAGGAGGAAGCCCTCTTCGATGATGCCGGTTGGAAGCCGGTCAGCCTCGGCCCTCGCATCCTTCGCGCCGAAACCGCCGCCATTACCGCCCTGGCCGTCACAGTATCTTTGCTTGAATAGAATGACCCGGCCAGCCCGCTTTACCGCGTCCACGCAATCTGTCCGTAGACACTTCGCTTGATTCCTACAATCGTATTTACGTCGCTGCCAAACTCGGCATGATGCGACTGCAACAGGTTTTGTCCGCTCACCGAAAGCGCCCAGTGGTCCGCCATGCGCCAGCCGAAGCGCGCGTCCGCCGTGCTGTAGGCCTTCACCTTCTGCGCCGGAAGACTGCTGACGTAGCGATAGGTCGCGTCGAACTCAAACCTTTTGGGAAAGTTGAACAGTCCCTGAATTCGTGCCTGATGATGCGGACTCGATCCGTTGTCCGCAACAGTGTTGAGCGCATCCGTGTAGCCCGGCCTGTCATGCACATGCAGGTGCAGGTACGAGTACCAACCCTTCACTTCAAACCAGCGGGAAAGCTTCCAGTCCGGCGCAATCTCCCCGCCGGACGTATCTCCCTGCAGCGCGTTCGCCAGCGTTTGATACAGGACCAAGTGCGCCGGCGCCGGATTTGCTTCTACAAATATGCTGCGCGGCCCATAGCCATACAGGTCGTTGTACTCATTGCGGAAAAGCGCCAGGTCCACATACAGGTTCCGGCGGAGCAGCGTCCGGTATCCAACTTCGCTCCCCAGCAGTTCCTCTGACCGAAAATCCTTGCTACCATCCACGCGAAAGTACGCGGGGTCTCCCGCTATGGGAAAACCCAAATAGACGGTCAGCCGCAGGTCCTGGTCCAGACGCGAAGGCGTGCGCACCGCTCTGGTAAATGCGGCCCAGACGGTCTGGTGTGGAGTCGGCGTCCACAGCAGCCTGCCCGTGGGCTGCCACTCAAATCCCGAGCGATTGTTGTGCTCGAATTTCGATCCCAGAATCAGCGCCAGCTTGTCCGGAACCAGCCCAACCCGGTCCTGGGCGAACCAGCTATAGATGCTGTCCGTTTCATCATGCGGCACAAAATCCAGCGTCGTGAATTTTTGCCCAATGTGGTCCGGACTCCATCGCGCCCCCGCTCCCAGCAGAAAGTCCTGCCTGCCCGCCACCCGGTGATAGAGAAAATCCACGTCGAACGTGTTGCGGGTTTCATCCAGTTGCGGACTGAATCGCGTTGTCCGGTCAAAGTAGCCGCGCAGTTCAAAGTCTGAATTCGCGTCCACCTGGTGCCGCCATCGTGCCACCACGTTGCCACCTGAGGTGTGGTGCGCCGGGTCCTGGATCACCTCGACCGACGGCGGCGAATAAAACGAGATTCCCACGCGCTCGCCCATCCGGCCCTTGTACATGTCCCCCTGCACACTCACCGAATCGCGGCCGTTCGGCGTCCAGTCCGTGCGAAACCCGAGCTGCCCCATCTTCCACTCATCGAAATTCTGCCCGTCCGGATGAAACTCCGCACCGCGAATGAACCCCTTGCCATACACGCGGTAATCGAAGTTCCTGCCGCGCGCGGCCCCGTATCGCGCCGCCAGCTCGCCCTGATCGACGTTCCCGCCGCCCGCTGTGACCAGCGCCCCGTGAGTGGCCTTTGCGTTCTTGGTAATGATGTTGATAATGCCGTTGACCGCGTTCGCGCCCCATATCGTGCCCCCGGGGCCGCGAATCACCTCGATGCGCTCAATGTCGGGAAGCAGCGTGTCCTGCACCTGCCAATACACTCCCGCGAACAGCGGAGAATACACACTCCGGCCATCAATCAGCACCAGCAGCGATTTTGAAAATTGGCCGTTGAATCCGCGGATTCCAATCGCCCAATGGTCGGAATCAATGCGCGCCACTTCCACGCCGGGTGCAAGCCGCAGCAGTTCCGGAATACTCGTTGCGCCCGAGCGCCGAATGTCTTCCTGGGTGATAACGTAAATCGCCGCCGGAGTGTTCCATACCTCCTCCGGCTCCTTCGTCGTCGTCGTCACCTCAACATTGCCAAGCTCGGCAAGGCTCAGGTGCGCCAGATCAACAGAGGCCCGGTCCTGGGGTTGTGATGCCCGCGCGCGGGCCTCTCCAGCTATTATGCAAACGAAAATGCAGACCAATGCGGCGCCGCTAATTTTTGACAGGGACTCCCGAAGGCAACGCTCTCTCTTCAACTGCCTGGACCGCATGAAATCACAATATTCCAGAACGGCGGTATTCGGCTACAAGCGGCCCCATAAAACTGGCGAACGTAAGTACCAAAGTATGAGACCCGCATCAACGCGGGTCTCTAGCTCTTGCTCGAAACAGAATTATCTTGTGACCGCTCCTACGTGAAAATTTCTTTCACCTTCTCAAACAGGCCCCTCGGTGTCGGAGTGTTCTCCATAGTCAAACTTTCGCCAAGCTGCCGCAGCAGTTCCTTCTGGATCTTGGACAGCTTCTTCGGCGTCTGCACCACCACCTGCACGATCAGGTCGCCGCGTCCATGCTCGTTCAGGTAAGGAACGCCCTTATTGCGCATCCGGAACTCGCGCCCGCTCTGCGTCCCCTCCGGCACTTTCAGCACAGATTCGCCTTCAAGGGTCGGGATCAGAATCTCCGCGCCCAGCGCCGCCTGCGCAATCGAAACCGGAATCTGGCAGTGCAGATTGTGCCCGTCGCGCTCGAAAAATTTGTGGTGCTTCACAGACAGCACAACGTACAGATCGCCGGAAGGTCCGCCATTCGGCCCCTTGTCGCCCTCGCCCTGGTAGCGTATGCGCGTCCCGTCCTCAACACCGGCCGGAATGCTCACCTTGATCGTGTGTTCGCGCTCTGACCGCCCATCGCCGCGGCACGTCTTGCACGGATCGGAAATCACCGATCCCGTCCCGCCGCAAACGCTGCACGTCCGCGCAATTGAGAAAAATCCCTGCTGGTAGCGCACCTGTCCGCGTCCGTTGCACTGCTTGCAGGTGGAGGGCCCGCGCCCGTCCGCCGTGCCCAGGCCGTTGCAGTCCACGCACGGCTCCATCCGCCGGATGGAGATTTCCGTCTCCTTGCCGAAGACCGCCTCTTCAAACTCAATCGTCAGGTCGTAGCGCAGGTCGCGGCCCTTTTGCACGCGCGACTGCCTGCGGCTGCCCCCGCCCATGTTGAAGCCGAACAAGTCGCCAAAAATATCTCCAAGGTCCTGGAAATCCACGAACGGATTTCCACCTTGCGCCGCGCCCGATACGCCCGCATGGCCAAAGCGGTCATAGGCCGCGCGCTTGTCCGGATCGCTCAGCACCTGGTAAGCTTCGCTGCACTCCTTGAACTTCTCTTCCGCCGAGTGATCTCCCGGGTTGCGGTCCGGGTGATACTGCATCGCCAGCCTGCGATACGCGGTCTTCAGCTCCTGGTCGGACGCTGTGCGGCTCACACTCAATACTTCGTAGTAATCGGCTTTAGTCACGTTTGCGGATGTACTCATGCTTCCTTCTGTTGCGGATTGCTGGCGACGCGCACCATGGCCGGACGAAGCAGCCGGTCCTTGATCCGGTAGCCGCGCCGCACTTCGTCGAAAACCTGATGGTCGGGAACGTCCGGCCTCTCCACCATCTCAATGGCCTCATGCACGCGCGGATCAAACGTCGCGCCCACGGCCTCCACCGGCTGCACATTCAGCGTGCGCAGAGCGTCTTCCATCTGCTTCAGGATCAATTCAACCCCGGCCCTCAACTGCTCCGCCGATCCGGTCGCCTTCAGCGCAAGCTGGAAATTGTCCAGCACCGGCAGAAACAACTCCACCGCCCCAGCCACGGCAAAGTCCCGGAACTCGGTCCGCTCCCGCTGTTCGCGCTTGCGCGCATTCTCAAACTCGGCCTGCAAGCGCGCCA
>DASTXK010000100.1:0-5136 GCA_035765555.1 Acidobacteriaceae bacterium | reverse complement strand
GGGAGGCTTCTCCGCCGCCGGACCTGAATCCGCGGCCAGCGCTGGAGCGGGGGCGGCCGGGGCCGGAGGCCTGGTGCAATCGACTCTGGGCGGCGGCACCTTCGTCCCGTCGTTCGATCCTCAGCTTTCCTTCAAGGCGTTCGTGGACCATAGCAAACAGGCGCTCGTAAACCCCATACTTTACGGAATTCCGTCGCTTGAAACCAACACCATTCAAGCTCAATCCATGTATTCGCAGGCCTTTCCGCTTGGCACAAATATCATGGTCCAATATGAGGGGCAGCGGGTCGCGCAGAACAGCGTCACCTACACCGTCAACCCAAGTCTGGCCTCGTATTTCAACTTCACGATTGATCAGCCGCTGCTCGCGGGCTTCGGATTGGCCACCAACGAGCGCTACATCCACATCGCCAAGCGCAATCTTCAGATCACCGATCTTGCCTTCAAGGCCCAGGTCATCGCCACCATCACGCAGGTGGAAAACATCTACTGGGACCTCGTCGCCGCCTATCAGGACGTGCAGGTGAAGCAGCGCTCGCTCGCCTTCGCCAAAGACACGCTGGCCGACGACCAGAAGCAGCTTCAGCTTCAGAACATCCCCGCCATGCAGGTCATGAAAGACCAGTCCGCCGTGGCCACCAGTCTTGGCGACCTCACCAAGGCCAGGGCCACGCTCAAGCTCAACGAACTGCTCATCAAGAACGCCCTCACGAAGGAGATTGATCCCACGCTCGCGGACATGCCCGTCGTCCCGCTCGATCGCGAGGGCCCGCCCGACCCCAATGCCGGAAAATCCATCGACCAGCTTATTGCCGAGGCCGAACAGAACCGCCCCGATGTCGCCATGGACCAGTACGCGATGGAGATCGCGCAGAACAGCCTTAAGACAATCAAGAATGCGCTCCTCCCCTCGCTCGACCTCTACGGACAATACGCCGGCTACGGCCAGGGCGGGCCCGTCAATCCAGCCTGCAACCTCGGCGCGGAGTTCTGCACCTCAGCCCTGCCAACCGGCTTCGGCGGCGTGCTGGGAGACACCTTCAACTACAGCTCGCCTGATTATCAGGTGGGCTTCAAGCTCGACATCACGCTCCGCAACCGCGTCGCCAAAGCCGATCAGTTCCGCGCCGTGCTCGAGTACCGCCAGAGGGAAGTCACTTTCGAGCAGCAGAAAAAGAGCATCCGCTTCGACGTGCGCAACGCGCAGTACGCTCTCCAGCAGGCCGAGGCCGAGGTGGAGGCCTTGACGACAGCCCGCGACCTCGCCCAGAAGACCTTCCACATCGCGCAGCAGGAGCAGAAACTCGGCGCCATGTCCCGCTCCGATACGCTCTCCTCCGAGCACGACCTGTCCGTTGCCGAATCCGCGCTCTTCGCCGCGCAAACCAAGCTCGAAGAGGCCAAGGTCAATCTCGACTTCTCCACCGGCTCCACGCTCGACCGCATGCACGTCTCCATCGACGACGCCCGGTCCGGAGTCGTCACTCATATGCCATAGGGTGTATCGCCCTAACGCACCCCGCTCCCGGTACACTTGCCGGGAGGGCATTTTTCATTCGGGGCGCTTTGTGAGGATCCGGGGACGAAGACGGAACGTTGTGCTGTTCATCGCGCTGGGCGCATGCCTAGTCGGCGTGGCAATTTTCCTCAACGTCAGTTGGATCATCCTCAACTGGCGCCGCCTCATGCCGATGCTCATTGGCATTCCCTTTTTCCTCCTCCTCATCGCCGGGGTCGTCCTCAACACCATCTTTCTGGTCCGCGAGGTGCGCCGCAACGAGCGCCACGACAGCTTCATCAACGCCGTTACGCACGAACTCAAGACGCCCATCACCTCCATACGTCTTTATCTGGAGACGTTGGAGCGGCGCGAACTCAGCGAGGAAAAACGCCGCGAGTTTTACGGCATCATGCTGGAAGACAGCGACCGCCTGCTGGCCACCGTCGAACAGGTCCTCAAGGCCGGAGAAGTCGGCCAGCGCTCCCGCAAAATGGAGCGCGCTCCGGTGGACATGCGCCAGTTGATCGAGGAGTCCATCTATCGCGTCAAGACGCTCCATCACCTCAGCGAGGAAAATCTCCGCTTCGAGCAGCCTCCTCCGGAAACCTCGCTCATCGTTCGCGGCGACCAGGAGGACCTCCGCGCCGTGGTCATGAATCTGCTGGCGAATGCGGTCAAATACTCGCCGCGAGGAATCGATATCCAGGTGCGTCTCGCAGTGGAGCACGAAGCCTGGGTCGTACTCAGCGTCACCGACCGTGGCATCGGAATCCCACCCGCGCACCTCAAGCGTATTTTCAACCGCTTTTACCGCGTGCCCTCGCGAAGTGTCCTTCGCACCAAAGGAACGGGACTCGGCCTCTTTCTTGTGCGCACCATTGCGCGCCAGCATGGAGGGGACGCCTTTGCCAAGAGCGCTGGCGAGGGCAAGGGTTCAACCGTGGGCGTGCAGTTGCCGCGCGTCCTTGAGCGAAAAGAAGAACCTCAGCCGACGCAGGAGACCTCATGAGCGCGCCTCGAATTCTGGTGGTCGAAGACGAGAAGCACTTGGCCGAGGGACTGCTGTTTAACCTTCAGGCCGAAGGTTACAATGTCGCCCACGCGCCCGACGGCGAGCGCGCGCTGGCCCTGCTGCAGAGCGAGCATTTTGACGCGGCCCTGCTCGACGTCATGCTTCCCGGCAAGAGCGGTTTTGAAGTTGCGGCGGAGCTGCGCCGGTCGCAGAACTATCTCCCGCTGCTGATGCTCACCGCCCGCTCCCGTCCGGAAGACGTTCTGCAAGGGTTCGCCGCCGGAGCGGACGACTACCTGCCCAAGCCGTTTGATCTTTCCATCCTGCTGGCTCGCCTCAACGGACTGCTCCGCCGTATGAAGTGGCACAGCGCCGCGCGACCGGAGTCCACGCCGGACGACCTGCCCCACTTCGAATTTGCCGGACGCCGCATCGACTTTGAAAACCTGCGCCTGGAGGCCCTCGGCAAGGAGGTCCATCTGACCCTGATGGAGGCCGACCTGCTCCGCTATCTGGTACGCAACCAGGGCCGTTCGGTTTCGCGAAAGGAACTGCTGGAGCAGGTTTGGCGGCTGCGCGAAGACACCGACACCCGCGCCATTGACAACTTTATCGTGAGGTTGCGCCGCTATATCGAGGACGAGCCTTCTTCGCCGCGCTACCTGCGGACGGTCCGCGGCATCGGCTACAGCTTTGTGCCCTCCGGGGAATGACTTGAATCCCCCGGCCATAAAGACGCATCGTTACGGAGAGGACTTATGCGCGAGATAACGCTAAACATCAAAGGAATGCACTGCGGGGCCTGCGTCCGTCGCGTGGCTCAGGCGCTCGAACGGACACCCGGCACCGAGGTCGTTGAGGTCCGCGTCGGCGCGGCCCGCATCCAGGCGGACGATCCCGGCCCGGCCATCGCCTCCATCGCCAAGGCAGGATACACCGCTCGCGCTGAAGATTAGGAGACCTCGTTGAAGGAGAACGGCACACAGGCGATCACGCTGGGTGTTCAGGGCATGACCTGCGCCGCCTGCCAGGCCCATGTGGAGCGTGCCTTGCGCGAGACCGAAGGCGTCACCAGCGCCAGCGTGAATCTTATGACGCACTCCGCTCGTGTCGAATATCAGCCGGACGTGGCGCGCCTGGAATCGCTCTTTGAAGCCGTGCGCGAAGCGGGCTACGACGTTTCCCTGACCGCCTCCGCCGAATCCGAAGAAGACCGCGACAAGCAGGAGCGGCGGCTCAAGTGGAAGGCCATCGCCGCGCTCGTCGGCGGCGCAGTCGTCATGGTGCTTTCCATGCCGCTCGGAATGGCTGGCCATCCGGGCACGGTAGACCGCACCGCAATGGAAATTGTGCCCGGGCTGTTCCACCTTCCGGTGCTGCCGCTCGAATACGCAATGCTGCTCATCACGCTCGCCGGAATGATCTGGGCGGGCGGAACCATTTACCAGCGCGCATGGCAGGCTGCGCGGCACCTCGCAACCAATATGAACACGCTTGTCGCGCTGGGCACCGGCGCGGCGTTTCTTTATTCCCTCGCGGCTACCGTGGCTCCAGGTTTCTTTGCGGCGCACGGTCTCCGCGCGGACATATATTACGATTCGGTCCTGCTCATCCTCGGCTTTCTGTTGCTGGGCAACTGGCTCGACGCTCGCGCCAAGCGCCGCACGCTCGACGCCCTCCATGGATTCGCCGCCCTACAGCCACAAACCGCGCGGGTGCTGCGAGACGGCGAGGAAAGTGATGTCCCGGTCGCCTCCCTTTCGCCCGGAGAGTTGCTCATAGTCCGACCCGGCGAGCGCATTCCGGTGGACGGCGTGATCGTCGCGGGCGCCAGCAGCATAGACGAATCGCTCATCACCGGCGAATCCGCCCCGGTGCCGCGCACCGTCGGCGAGCGCGTCATCGGCGGCTCGCTCAACTACGAAGGTGCGCTTGAATATCGCGCCACTTCCATCGGTGCGGACAGCGTTCTTGGGCAGATGCTGCGGCTCATGGAAGAGGCGCAGTCCTCCAAAGCTCCCATGCAGCAGCTCGCCGACCGCGTCAGCGCCGTGTTTGTCCCGGTGGTTCTGGCGCTCGCGGCGCTTACCTTCGTCGTCTGGACCATCGCTGGTCATCCCGGCGGAGCGGGACGCGCCTTCGCCATCGCCGTGGCCGTGCTGGTCATTGCCTGCCCCTGCGCCATGGGGTTGGCGGTGCCCGCCGCGCTCACCGTGGCCATTGGCCGCGCCGCGCAGCTTGGAATCCTCTTCAAGGGCGGCGAAAGCGTGGAGCGGCTGGCCCGCGTCGATACCATCGTCCTCGACAAGACCGGAACCATCACCGAAGGCCGGCCCGCCATCACCGCCGTCCGCCCAAACGGCATCGAGGAACGTGACCTCGTCGCGCTCGCCGCATCGCTCGAACAGCGGTCGGAGCATCCTCTCGCGCGCGCTGTCCTCGACTATGCCCGGCATCACAGCATCGACGCCGCCCCCGCAATGGACGCCCACTCAGTTCCCGGCAAAGGTCTGCTTGGCACAGTTCAGGGCAAAAATATCACCGCCGGAAACAGCGCTCTAATGGCCGAACAAGGCATCCCGCTCCCTGAATCCGCAATTACGCGGGCGGGCGAAACGGCCCT
>DASTXK010000099.1:0-3605 GCA_035765555.1 Acidobacteriaceae bacterium | reverse complement strand
CTCCGGCTTCCGGGGAATGGTTCCATCGAGTATAGCTCCTGTGGCTCGGGGAGATTTGCCATGCAATGTTGGGGCGACTTGGTTCATGGACGAAAAAATTGTCAGTATCCCCTTTGGGATGAATTGAAGGCGCCTTCGGGTTGCTTGCTCAGGAACCTATGAATCTGGCGTAGAGGCTGCGGGCAAGGGCCACGTCGGTTGTTCCTTGTATGATGGCGCGGCCATCGGCAAAGACGGTGAGAACGTATTCGCCGCGAGTGAAGCGAAGAAGAAGCTGGTTATAGCGGACATCGCCATGCGGGGCGAGCCGGGCGTGGAGCGCGGCGAGATCGATGGGGCGATGGTGCTCGTGAATCTGGACGGAATTGCGTCCGCAGAGGGTGATGTGCGGGCGGCCTTCTCCGCGAAGGTGGCGCAGGTCTTGGTGGCCGCAGGCGTCGCATCCGGCGCGCGGGGAGGCGGCGGAGACCTCCGACCACTCGTTGGTCCAGAGATCACAGGAGAGCAGGGTGCGGCGCATCCGCTCACGGGAGCCGGTGAGGAACTTGATGGCTTCCGTGACGGCGATGGACGCGGCGAAATTGACGGCAGTGTTCAGAATGCCGGAGGTGTCGCAGGTTTCCACATTGCCGCGCGGTGGCTCAGGGAAAATGCAGGCGAGGCAGGCGGTCTCGCCGGGAAGCACATTCATAGTGACGGCATATGCCCCGATGGCGGCGGAGTAGATCCAGGGGCGGGCCTGCTCAATGGCGTAGTCGTTGACGAGGTAGCGGGTCTCAAAATTGTCGGTGGCGTCGATGAGGATGTCGGCCCCGGCGAGCAATTCGTGAATATTAGCGGGAGTGAGGTCGGCAATGTGGGCGCGAATATCGATTTCGCTATTGAAAAGGGCGATCTTGCGGCGGGCGGCTTCGGCCTTGGGCAGCGAGTCGCGTGCGTCGGACTCGTCGAAGAGTACCTGTCGCTGGAGGTTGCTCTCTTCCACGAAGTCGCGGTCGATGATGGTGAGCTTGCCAATGCCCGCGCGAGCCAGCAGCCCTGTGGCGGCGGCGCCGGTAGCCCCGCAGCCGACGACGGCCACATGGGCGGCGGCGAGCCGTTCCTGTCCGGCTTCTCCAATGGGCTGGAAAAGCACCTGGCGCGAGTAGCGTTCATGGGCCGCTGTGGTAGAGGTCGGCATGAGTCTTTAGTATAGAAAACGCGGGAGCTGCTGCGGGTCGCGACCATAGGGAAGAGGCGGAGACGCCGTTGTTGTCCGTCGGAGCGATTCAAAAAGGTCCGCATCTTAACAGAATCATGGCGATCCCGAGTGGGCTCGCGCATGAGGAGAAAAGGCGAGAGGGCGGATTGGGGTTGTTGCGGACAGGAGGGGCGCAGGTCTTCGATATGCGAACCACGGCGGTCAGGCGCACTGTGGCTCCCCCGTGTGTCGGCGCGGCAATGCTCCTGTTCATGATCTTCGCGCCGGGAACGCTGCTGGCGCAGGTGAATGCGCCGGTTGGCGCTGCTCCTTCGTTTCCGGAGTCGCAGCAGAAAGCGCCGCCGCAGGCTGCGCGCGCGCCCCGATACAGCGTTACGCATAAGTTGACGGCGCAGCCTCCTCCTTCGGCCACGAGCGAAGCGGCGACAGGCAATCTGCGCGCATGGGAAGGACTGGAAATCGCGGCGGTTGAGTTCCAGGGCGTGAGCAGTGAGCGGCTTGGGCCGTTTGTTCAGCAACTCGCTGTGCAGCCGCACAAGCCGCTGCGTGCCGCGGATGTTCGGCAAAGCCTGCGGATGCTGTTCGCCACTGGATTGTACGAGAGCATTGCGGTGGAGGGTGAGCGGCATGGAAATTCGGTCGTGATTCGCTTCAGCGGCGAGCCGCAGTATTTTCTGGGCCGTGTGACGGTGGAGGGCCTGAAGAGCGACCGGCTGGCGGGGCAACTGGAGCGGTCCACCAGACTGACGGCGGGCACCCGCTATGACGATGCCAAAATGGAGCGGGCGGCGCATCTGCTGAAGGAGACGCTGGAAAACGACGGCTATTATCTGGCGACGTTCGACAAGAAAGTGAGCAGGGACCGCCAAAACGCGCTGGCCAACATAATTTACGACGTGAAGCTGGGCAAGAAGACCCGCGTGGGCACCGTGGAAGTGACGGGCGATCCGGGGATGACGGCGGAACAGTTTCGGAAAAAGGCGAAGCTGAAGGCCAACTCCAAGGTGACGAACGACACGGTGAGCCGCGCGTTGAGTAATCTGCGGAAATATTACGAAAAGAAGAACCGGCTGGAGGCGACCATTTCGCTGGAATCGAAGCAGTTCCGGGCGGCGAAGAACCTGCTGGATTTTAAGTTCAAAGCGGACCAGGGACCGCTGGTTTCGATCCAGGTGGAAGGCGTGAAGATGGGTCGGGGCAAAATCAAGTCGCTGGTGCCGGTTTTTGAAGAAGGAACGGTGGACGAGGACCTGCTGAATGAGGGCGACAGGCGGATTCGCGACTATTATCAGCGGGACGGCTATTTTGACGCGAAGGTGACGCACTCGCGCAGCACGACAGGAGCCGGGGCGAAGACCCATACGCAGATCACTTTTCAGGTGAATCTGGGCGAGCGTCGGACAGTGGAGTCGGTTGCGATAGACGGAAACCACTACTTTGGCGATGACGTGATTCGACCAAGACTGAGCGTGCAGAAGGCCACGCTGTTTATGCGGCACGGGCGATACAGTCAGGCGCTGGCGGAGGCGGACGCGGACACGATTGAAGCGCTGTACCAGAGCAACGGCTTCAGCAACGTGTCGGTGACGCCGGTGGTAAAGACGGGGCCGAAAGGCCCAGGCAACAGCGTGGAGAGCATCTGGGTCACATATCAAATTGATGAGGGCAAGCAGGACCTTATCGGCAAATACCAGATTGCGGGCAATGAAAAGGTGCCGCTGACCACGCTGGAATCTCTGCTGACAACGGAAGCGGGACAGCCGTATTCTTCCACGACAATTATGGGCGACCGCGACGCCGTTCTTACCTACTACTACAGTCACGGCTTTGATCACGCGACGGTAAAGCTGTCGCAGAACCCGGAAAAGGGACATGCCGACCGGATTGACGTGACGCTACAGGTCTCAGAGGGCGAGCAGATATTCGTAAATAAGATTGTGACGTCGGGGCTGCACTTTACGCGGCCATCGACGGTTGAACCACACATTCTGCTGCAGCCGGGCGAGCCCCTGAACCAGTCGGCGCTGCTGGAATCGCAGCGTCAGCTTTATGACCTGACCTTATTTAATGAAGTGAACACGGCGGTGCAGAATCCGGGAGGAGAGCTGCCGCGGAAGAACGTGCTGGTGCAGTTTACGGAGGCGAAGCGGTGGGACCTGAGCTATGGCGTCGGGTTCCAGGCGCAGACCGGGAATCCTTCGACAAGCTGCCCGAATCCGGTGAGCCTGATTCAGTTGGGAATCAATCCCGCCGATGTGAGTTGCGGCCCGAACGGGAAGACGGGCGCCAGCGCGCTGGTGCTCTTCGATATTTCCCGAATTAATTTGTGGGGGCGGAACCAGTCAGTAACGCTGCGGACGGAGTATGGATCACTGGAACAGGTGGCGACCACGATTTATTCTTT
>DASTXK010000098.1:0-18360 GCA_035765555.1 Acidobacteriaceae bacterium | reverse complement strand
TTCAGCCAGCCGGGAGGCTTCAGGATTTCGCGTAGGCGCGAGCCATCCGCCGGGCCGACGATTCCGTCCCGCTCCATCAGGTCGATGAGGTGCGCGGCGCGTCCGTAGCCGATTCGCAACCGCCGCTGCAACAGCGAAGTGGAAGCCTTGCCAAACTCCAGCACCAGCCGCACCGCGTCCTGGAAAAGCTCGTCGTTGTCGTCTCCACCATCGCCGTCGGCATCCATCTCGCGTCCCGCCGCGTCCTTCGGCGGCTCCAGAAATCCCTGCGCGTACTCGGCCTCGCCCTGCTTCTTCCAGAATTCGACCACCTTCGCGATTTCCTCTTCCGTCACAAACGGAGCATGGACGCGCTGCAAGCGCGAAGTGCCCGGCGGCAGAAACAGCATGTCGCCGCGACCCAGCAGCGACTCCGCGCCGTTGGAGTCGAGAATGGTGCGCGAGTCCACTTTGGTGGCGAGCCGGAACGACATTCGCGTGGGAACGTTGGCTTTGATTAGGCCGGTGATGACGTCTACCGAAGGGCGCTGTGTCGCGAGAATGAGATGGATGCCCACGGCACGCGCCATCTGCGCGAGGCGCGTAATCGCCTCTTCGACGTTGGCCTTGTCCAGCATCATGAGGTCGGCCAACTCATCGATGATGATGATGATGTAGGGCAGCGGCTCCTCGTCGGGCGCGTCTTCAAACAGGCTCTTGGTGCCGCCCTGGAAGAGCTTGTTGTACTGGTCGATGTTGCGGACGCTGCGCGAGGCCAGCAGCTTCAGCCGCCGCTCCATTTCGCGCACGGCGTTGCGGAGCGCGTTGGCAGCCAGCTTGGGCTCCGTGATGATGGGCGTGAACAGGTGCGGGATGCCTTCGTACATCCCCAGTTCCACGCGCTTGGGGTCAACCAGAATCATGCGCACCTGCGCGGGAGTGGCCTTGAACAGCACCGACATAATCATGGCGTTGATGGCCACCGACTTGCCCGAGCCTGTCGAACCAGCGATCAGCACGTGCGGCATGGTCGCCAGGTCCGCCGTCACGATTGAGCCGTTGATGTCCTTGCCCATGGCCAGCGTGAGGCGGCTTTTTGAGCTGCGGAAGTTCTCCGCCTCAATCACATCGCGCAGCCAGATGGTCTCGCGGTTCTTGTTCGGGACCTGCATCCCCACGGTGCTTTTGCCCGCCATGCGCTCGATCAGGATGCTTTCGGCGCGCATCGCGAGGCACAGGTCTTCGGCAAGCCCGGTGACGCGGCTGTACTTCACTCCAGCCTCGGGTCGAAACTCAAAGGTCGTGACGACCGGCCCGGGATTGATGCGCACCACCTGGCCGCCCACATCGAACTCGGCGCACTTTTCCACCAAAACCTGGGCCTCGGTTCGAAGCTCATCTTCGCGCACCACCTGCGTTTCGTCGCTGCGATGCAGCAGCGTGCTGGCGGGCAGGCGGAAGCCGTTCATAGACTTGGGCGCGACCGTGACGGATTGCGGCTCCGCATCGGCCCGCTCGCCAACCGCGATGGCCCGCTCCTGCTTCTGCTCGCGCACAATGGGCTGCGGCTTCGGGACCGGAACAGGTGCGGGTGTCTCGGCAACCGGCTCGGGGTCAGGATCGGGAACAACGGCCCGAGGCATCTGCTCCCATACTGTGTGCGGCGGAGGCTCCTCGGCGTAGATCTCCGCAAAGCCGCCGCGTCGCTTTGGCCCGTCGGAGTCATCTTCGTCGCGCAGCACGACCGCTGGAGTGTCCGCAAGCGGTTCCGCTTCGCGCGCACTTGCCTCACGCCGGCCCAGCTTGGCGGCGATCTTGCGCTCTTTCTCCAGTTCCTTCTCGCGGAGTTTCTCGGCCTTCGCCTCGGCGCGAGCTTCTTTTGCGCGAGCACGTTTGAAGCGCCAGTTCTGCCAGCGGTCGCGCCAGGCCAGCACAAACGCGAAATGTACGGCCAGCCACTCTCGCGCTGTGACGAGGCTGAAGGTGGTCAGCAGATACACCGCTGCCAGGACCGCGCAAATCGCCACCACCCACGCGCCCGTAACGTTGAGCCAGGCGACCAGCGCGCCGGAGACCAGCAGCCCTACAACCCCATCGATGGGCAGCCCATGGAGAAAGTGCAAATGACCCGGCAAAAGCCCGGCCAGGGCCGGGCCGAAGATCATGCAGAGCGCCAGTCCCGCGAGCTTTACTCCGGCGGACCCGGTCGCCTGCGAGCGAATCCACGCCCATCCCAGCGCGGCAATCACCACGGGAAGACAGAATGCCGTTACGCCTTCAAATTGCAGCAGCAGGTCGGCCATCCACGCGCCGATCAGGCCAATCCAGTTGTGCGCGGGCCGCGTGCCGGAGCCGATGCCGCCCACGGTGTTCCAGGAGGGGTCAGTGGGACGATACGAAACGAGGGAGAGAAAAAGGAGAATCGCGGCCGTGAGGGCGAGCAGCCCAATCAGCTCATTCAGCCGCCGGTTGCGAGTCGGAGTCGTGACTAATTGAAGTGGCTTCATCAAGACGCGAAGCAGCGTCCACCGCCAAGCGCGGTGAAAGCCGTTCAACACACCAGAGCACATCCATTATCCCAGACCACCGCCGCCGGAAACCCACAAAATGAGTGGGGGAACCGAAGTGGAAACGTTGCTATTTTGAGAGATTTGTGAGGAAAGTGCAGCGGATTATTCAAGTGGGGGAGGTGTTTGGTTGGCCTTCGACCTGCTGCGGCTACTTCCATTCCCAGACTCGGGCCGTTGTATTGCCCTCGCCGTCAACCTCGAATTCAAAGGCTCCACATGCGTTGTTGATGCGGGCAAGCTTCTTCGATGCGGTCTGGTAGAACAGCATGCCGCGGTAGCTCACTGAGCCGCCTGGACCGAATTTCCCAACTCCCGTTCCGGTCCAGGTCACGGCATCGCCATCCTCCGTCATACTCAGTCCCTGCCCTTGCCCAAAAATCGAACCATCCCCGCGAACAGTTGACGTGTAGGTGCCCATGCCTTTCCCCGCAACCCCCAGCACATGGCCGCTGTCTTCAAACGATACTTCCGCAGTTGGTGGATCTACTGTAAGAACGCGCCTTACCAGCCTTCTGCCCTTGGTTTCAGATATCTGTTCTCCTAACATGATTGTGACCTCAACCTCTCTCGGGAACTGAACATCGTTTCCCGTAGCCCGGAATTATACGCGCAAGGTTGTACAACAATTTTCCACCGGGACTCCTGCAATTTCCGCAGATATTGAGCGGGGATTCCGCATCTAAATGCGGCCACAGACCCAGGCGCCTCGCTGTCGTTTCCTGGCAGTGAGTGCTATAACGGACAGTTGCCTTCGCGGGCATGGACGCGCTGTCTGGATTCAGGACCAAAATCCAAAGGGGGAAACATGAGCAATACTGCGGCATTCGACTGGGCGGGAGTCGTCAACTACGCGAAGAGGCGCGTGGGCGAAGCTCCCAAAACACAATACGAGCTTCCGGGGGTCAACGTTGAGAACCATTGCGACGTGCCGGTGGCGTGCGTTCCTCTCTGGCACTCGGTGGTGACGGCGCGGCTGTCCATCCAGAAAAGCGACAAGGCTGCGCTGAAGCGGGCGAAGGAACGGCTCGACAAGGCGCTGGCCGCTATCGAGGCCATCTATCCGCTCTATCCGGACGGAATCCTGATTCAGGTGGCGTATGGACTGCCCTACTTCCGGGAGTTTGTTCCGAAGGTCGTGGCGGACAAGTTTATGCCGCGCGCCATTGCAAACGGCAAGCCCGGCGACTGGGCCATTACGGATGCGATCAAGTATCCCAAAGACCCGGCGCATCTGGTGCTCGAACAGAACGACATTTCCTTCCACTTCAAGAGCGACTACGCCGACCACATCAGCGAGGTGATGCGCGCGCTGTTCCAGCCGGGTCCGCAGATGCTCAACGGCATTCCCACCGAAGACGTCTACGTGGGTGACCTGTTCACCATTACGTCCATTCGCCGCGGATTTGCCGGACATGGAATGCCCCGCGTGATGGCGCAGCGGCTGGGAATTCCCGGGGCGGACAAGATTCCTCCCGGCGCCATGCTGTTTATGGGCTTTACCTCCAGCCACGTGCATGGGCTGGCGCAGGGCACGCTGCCGAGCTTTGAAACGATTCCCGGCTACACCGACCAGACTCCGGAAAGCTACTTCGCCAACGGCACCATGATGCACCTCTCGCACATCGCGATTGACCTGGAAGGTTGGTACAGCATTAACCATGCCGGCCGCCTGCAGCGCATGTTCCACGCCCGCCGGACGGAAACCGAGGAGGTCCTTTCGCCGTCGCAGGCTCCGGAAACGACCACCTTCAAGGAGCAGCTTGAGGACGATGCCAAGACGCACAAGCTGCTCGGCCACAACGCGCAGATGCAGTTTCTCTCGCGCGTGGACAAGGACACGACCACAGTCTATGGTGACGTTATTCCCAAAGGCACGGTGATTTTCCTGCGGCAGGATTTCGATACAGTCGAAAATCCATTCGAGTTCAATGCCGAGGGGCCTGTGAGTCCCGCGCCAAAGCCGGGGGTCCACTTTATCGGCTTCGCGCCATCCGCGCAGTTGTTCGACAAAATCCGCAAGGAAATGGATGGAGTGGACTTACAGAAGAAGTACAACCTGCCCGACGAGAACACCGGGTTTACCAAATTCCTGGTGACGACGCACCGGCAGCATTATCTGGAGCCGCCGCGGGCGCACCGGTCGTTTCCACTGGCGGAAATGATGTAACTTTTAGAGCATTCGAGGCCGGGGGCGGATTTGATTCGCGCCGGCCTCAGTGTGTCTTATCCGATCAACTCCACAGTCCCCCCATCCTCGACCCCGCCAAAATACTTCCGCAGAATCTCGAGAAACACCGCGTTGTCCTCGGTTGCGCGGGCAAAGAGTGTCATGGACGAGCGCAGCTTCATGTCGTCGGGTGAGCCGAAAATGTCGTGCGCGGTTTTGCCGTTAATCAAAAGCAAAATTTGGGAAATCTCGCGCAGGCGCGGGCCGAGCGCCGGATGCTGGAGATACGCCCGAGCCTCATCGAGAGATCGGATCGCGTAATGCTGGCTGGTCGCGCTGAAGCCGAGTCCTGCGATCTGCGGGAAGATGAACCACATCCAGTGCCCAGTTTTGCGCCCGCGCTGCAGCTCCGCGCAAGCTTGCTCATAGACGCCGCGCTGCGCCTCGACAAACCGATCAAGATTGTAGGGATCGCCAGCCATTGCTTTGCCTTACTTCGGCTTTGACGCCGCCGCAGTCGAGGGCGGCGGCTCATCGATATTCACGACCCGATCGCCCTTCACGTCGTTCAGCGCCTGATGAATTCCGCTCGGCCAGGTGATCTCAATCGACTTGGCTTCCGTGTCCGCGCCCAGCCCGAAGTGCGCGCGCTTGTCGTTCGCCGCAAGATAGCTGCCCGTGGTCGAAACCGTCCACCACTGTGGGCCTTTTGATGTAGTCAATTTGATGACCGCGCCCACCGCGTCGCGATTGCTGGTGTGCCCGATGAGGTCGAGCGAGATCCAATGGTTCTTCGTCGGCGTTTCGTTGCGGACCACATAGGCCGGGCCGTCGTTGGTCGAAACCACCACGTCCTCGCGCCCGTCGTTGTCCAGGTCGCCAATGGCGAGCCCGCGGCCAGCCCATCGCTCGTGAAACACCGCGCCCGACTCGGCGGATACATCCACAAATTTGCGGCCGCCCACGTTGCGCAACAGCAGCATCGGTTCCTTGTAGTGCAGTTGCGGATAGCTGAGCTGGATGTTGTCGATGTCGTGCCCCTGCGCGATGATGAGGTCCTTGCGCCCGCTGTTGTCGTAGTCGAGGAAACCGGCGCCCCAGCCCGAGTGCAGCAGCGTTGCGCCGGCCACTCCGGAAATGTAGCTGGCGTAAGTGAAGCTGCCGTCGCCGTTGTTCTTGTAGAGGGCGTACTTCTGGTTCGCGAGGTCCGTCACCAGCAGATCGGGCCAGCCGTCGCCGTCGTAATCCTGAAATGCCACGCCCATGCCCGCGTAGGTGCGCCCGTCGCCGTCCACCGCCACCTGCGAAAGCAGTCCCTCCTCCTCAAAGGTGCCGTCGCCCTTGTTGTGGTAGAGAAACTCCGTCATGGAATCGTTTGCCACAAACACATCGATGTGTCCGTCCTGGTCGTAGTCGGCGATGGCGATGCCCAACCCCTTGCCCGGCTTGTCCAGGCCGATCTTCGCCGCCTCTTCGGTGAAGTGTCCGTTGCCGTCGTTGTGGTAGATCAGCGGTGTCTCGGCCGGGAAGAGATCGGGGTGGCAATAGGCGCGATAGCCCGGCTTGTGCTCGCCGCACCAGATGTCGTTGAAGTCCCACTTCATGTAGCGCAGCACCACCAGATCGAGCCGCCCGTCGTTGTCCAGGTCAACCCAGGCCGCGCTGGTTGACCAGCCGCTGCCGCCGGTGCCGGACTCCTTCGTAACATCGGTAAACGTGCCGTTTCCATTGTTGTGGTAGAGATGATTGCCGCCGTAGCCGGTCACATAGAGGTCTTCGTAGCCGTCGTTGTCGTAGTCGCCCACCGCCATGCCAAAGTCATATCCAGTTCCCTTAAGGCCGGCCTTTTCGGTCACGTCTTCAAAGGTGCCGTCGGGCTTCTGGTGGTAGAGGCGGTCCCAGTACTCCGGCCCCGTCTTGTGCGGAATCGTCCCTACGAGAGTGGGATCGCTCAGCGGCGCGCCGTTGGTGAGAAAAATATCCAGCCGACCATCATTGTCGTAATCAAAGAGCGCCACGCCGGAGCCCATTGTCTCCGGCAGATATTTCTTTGAAGTGTGCGAGGCCCGACCGAGAAAATGGACGCCGCTCTGCGCGGTAATGTCCACAAACTTCGCCGCGCCTTCCGCGTGGTGCGGCGAAGTCCCCGTCCCGTGCTGCGCGAACGCGGGCGAAAGCAGCAGCAGACCCAGCGCCGCAGTTCGCCCCAAAAAGCTGAATAAGGATTCCAGCATGGATATGTCTTTAAGTCTCCCCATTCCCGCGCCATTTGCCAAGCCGCCGGGGAAGATTCTCCCGATTCCGGCATGAAAGCGTTTTCAATTTGAATTATCATGCTCTTGCCGCAAATTTATCTCCGCGAAAGGTCTCCTATGGCGCCGAAGACCCGCTCTCTCGCCCCCCTGCTCGCTTCCCTCGCCTTCACGCTTTGCAGCCTCCCCGTCCACGCGCAGATCACGGTGGACAAGCCTATTCCATCGGTGGCCATCATTCGCGTGGATGCGGGCCAATCCGCCGGAACGCCCATTCCCCGCACCATTTTCGGCAGCTTCCTCGAGCCTATCGGCAACTCCACCTATAACGGACTGTGGGCTGGCCTGCTCGAAAACCCCAGCCTCGAAGCGGGAATGTGGGACGCTCCGCACGTGGAGCAGATGCTGAAGCAAAATCCCGACCTCAACCGCGCCTCACAGCTTGGGCTGCCGCTGCCGTGGGAGCCGCTCAACGAGAACCAGGGCAACCGCTACGAGCCGGTCTATGGACACGCCGCCAACTCGTGGCGCTCGCTCATCGTCATGGGAGTTCCGGGCCAGCCCACCGGCATTCGGCAAAGGGTCTATCTTCCTGTACAGCGCACGCTCTCTTACCGCGGCAGCCTGTATGCCCGCCACCTCAGCGGAGCGACGGGGCTAACCGTGTCGCTCCGCCCGCGCAACAGCAGTGAGGTGCTGGCCTCGGCACACATCAACGCTGCGGCAGACTCCTGGACGAAGTACACCTTCACGCTCAATGTTCCGCAAGGCAAGCTCCACCGCCTCGACCCCGCTGATTTTGTCGTGGAGGTGGAAGGCGACGAGCGTGTCGATTTAGATGAATTTTCGCTGATGCCATCCGACGCGCTCGATGGACTCGACCCCGACGTGGTCGCGATGGCCAAAGCCATGGACACGCCGCTGGTCCGCTTCGGCGGCAACTTTACTTCCGGTTACAACTGGCGCGACGGAATCGGCCCGCGTGATAAGCGCGTCAGCATGATGAACCTCGCCTGGGGCATTCCCGAATACAACACCTTTGGGACGGATGAATTTCTGCACTTCTGCGATTTGATTGGGGCCGAGCCTCAAGTCGCTCTCAACCTAGGCGGCGGGACCCCGCAGGAAGCCGCCGACTGGGTCCGCTACATCAACGAGCACTGGCACCAGCACAGCGGATTGCTGTGGGAACTCGGCAATGAATTGTGGGGCAACTGGAACCTCGGCTATCCCACGCTCGACCAGCTTGCCGCGCGCACGCTGGCCTTCAGCAAGGCCATCCATGCGGTCGATCCCACGGCGCGCCTCATTGCGACCGGGGCCGACCCCGACGGATTCACCCAATGGAATGCGAAGCAGCTTTCAAATCCCGCCGGGACCTTCAACTATCTTTCCGCGCATTTTGTCGTTACGGTCAGCGACACGCAGCAGCCGCACCCGACCAACGACTTCATTACTTCGGCGGCCTTCGCGCTGCCGGTCGAGCTGGGACGCAAACTGCATGATGAGCAGAACCAGATCAACCAGTATCCGGCATTCGCCCACAAGGCGCACGTCGCCTTTACCGAGTGGCTCTTCATCGGGAGGCCCGGGACTCCCAGCTTCCGGAACATGGGCGGGGCGGTGGACGCCGCCGGGTTTCTCAATATGCTCATGCGCAACCACTCAGTCGTGCCCATTTCCGACATGACCGGAATCCTCGATTTCGCCGGCATCTGGAAGAGCCGCGGCCAGGTCTTCGCATCGCCGGCTTATTGGGCTTTCCGCATGTTCTCCACCGCTCATGCAACGCGGCCGGTTGCGGTGCAGACGGACAGCGGTAGCTACTCCGTGCAGCATGGCGTTACCCGCTTGCCCAACATTGCCGACGTTCCCTATCTCGATGTTGTGGCCGCGCTCAATGACTCGGGAACCACGCTTACGCTGTTCTGCGTGAACCGCAGCCTGAACACCGATATTCCCACTGATATTCAGGTGGACGGTTTCACATCAGGCGGCGCCGCGCAGATCCAGACGCTCAAGTCAGCCAGCATCGCCGACATCAACGACGACGATGATCCTAATCGCGTCACTCCTGTCCACACAGAAGAGAATGTTCAGGCGGGAAAGCTACATCACATCTTTCCGAATGAAAGTGTGACGGTCATCACGCTGCACAAGAATTCGTAATAACGAGGGAAACCGATGAACCAAAAATTACGCTCGGCCCTGAAACTCGCCCTTGTCCTGCCGATTCTGGCGGCCGTTGCCGCGCCGGCCTTCGCGCAACAGCAGCGCTGGTCGGAGGAAAAAGCGAACGCCTGGTATGCGAAGCAGCCTTTGCCGGTTGGGTCGAACTACATTCCCGACGACGCCATCAACCAGCTTGAGATGTGGCAGGCGGCCACCTTCGACCCCAAGGAGATTGACCGCGAGCTGGGCTGGGCGCAGGGACTCGGCATGAACACGATGCGCGTCTTCCTGCACGACCTGCTCTGGGAGCAGGACCCGGACGGCTTTAAGCAGCGCATCAATACATTCCTCGAAATTGCGGCGCGCCATCACATCCGGCCCATTTTCGTGCTGTTCGACTCCTGCTGGGACCCTGACCCCAAGCTCGGCCCGCAGCATCCGCCCATTCCCGGCGTGCATAATTCGGGCTGGGTGCAAAGCCCGGGACGCGCCGCGCTGACCGACCCCGCGCAATATCCGCGGCTCAAAGAATATGTGCAGGGAGTGGTGGGGGCGTTCGCGAACGATCCGCGCATTCTGGCATGGGACGTGTGGAACGAGCCGGATAACACCAACGGCTCCTCCTATGGCAAAGAAGAGCCAAAGAACAAAGTTGAGTTGGTTCTGCACCTGCTGCCGCAGGTCTTTGCGTGGGCGCGCGCCGAGCATCCCACGCAGCCTTTGACCAGCGGCATCTGGCAGGGAGATTGGTCAACTCCGCAGACGCTTTCGCCCATGGCCCGCGTCCAGATCAACGAGTCGGACATCATTACGTTTCACAGCTACAGTTGGCCGGAAGAGTTTGAGGCCCGCGTGCATGACCTTCAGCAGTACCACCGGCCCATCATCTGCACGGAGTATATGGCGCGCGGCGTGGGAAGCCTCTTCGATACCATCCTGCCCATCGCAGTACGCGAGCATGTGGGCGCAATCAACTGGGGATTTGTGAAAGGCAAGACCCAGACCAATTTGCCGTGGGACTCATGGCAGCGGCCTTATGTGTTGGAGCAGCCGCCCGTCTGGTTCCACGACATTTTCTATCCCGACGGAAAGCCCTACCGCGAGCGCGAGGTGGAAATTATTCGCAAGGCGACCGGAGTTACAAAGTAGCGGCGCAGCGTGCGGGAGCCCTCCGGCTCCCGCGTTATTTTGGTCCTGTTGAATCCTTGGTGCCGTAGAGCTTCGCAGTCGCGGCGAGCTCTTCTTTGGCCTTCGCGGTCATGCCCGCGGCGCGATATGCGCGCCCGAGCGCGTAGTGCAGTTTGGGGTCTTTGGGAGAAAGCGCCACCGCCCGCTCCAGTTCCGGCACTGCCTGTTTAGGCTGGCCAGTGGCTTGCAGCGCACGTCCCAGCTTGCCGTGGCAGTCCGCGCACTTTGGATTAATCGCCAACGCGCGCCGCAGCAGCGGAATGGCCTCCGCCGCATGCGCCTGATCCAGCAGAAATGAAGCGTAGTCCAGATACGGCCACTCGTCCGTTTTGGGATCAGCGTCGGCCAGCGCAATGGCCTTCTTATATTGTTGGTCCGCGTCTTTCGGGCGGTTCCGCATCTCCAGCGTGAGCGCCAGATTCGTCGCGGCCTTCAGGTCTTTCGGATCAAGCGCGAGCGCCCGTATAAAAGCCTGCTCGGCATTAGGAAAGTCGCTCTGCGTGTAATAGCAGCGGCCCAGGCCGTACCACGCTTGCTCATTTTGCGGATCGAAGGCGACGGCCTGCTTCATCCAGCGAATCGCGTCCTGGTAGTCGTCCAGCATCACGTAGTCCAACGCAACTACTTTCAGGTCGTCTGACTTCGGCGTGCTCAAACGCGCGGCCTGCGTATACGTGTTGAGCGACTCCTTCGGCTTGTTCTCGCGGTTCAACACAAAGCCCAGCATGTAGAGCGCGTCCGCCGACTGCGGATGCTGCGACCAATACCGCCGCAATGCCGCTTCCGCTTCCGCAAAGCGATTCACGTTCGCCAGCGATTTCCCCTCATACAGCAGCGCATCCGAATGGCCGGGATTGGCTGCCTCCGCCGCCGCGAACAGCGGCGCGGCCTTGGCATATTGATGCGCGTCGAACGCGGCCATGCCCGCCGCGTAGGGGTCGGTCGTCTGCGCGTGCGCGGCAATTCCGCTAAGCGCAATCAGGCACAGCGCGGGCCATATTCGTCGGAATTTGGGCAGAGGATGCATCCGCCATCAATTTTAGGGCTTGTTAAGCCCTATTAGGGTTAGCAGGCCGTAAGCGGCGGCGAAACAGCCGTCATTTGCGAAGCGTGATGACCGTGACGCTCTCGTGCGGAAAGACGTGCCCAATCTCCGGCGATGCAACCGGGACTTCCGTCATGGCTGGGACGACACGCTTCGGGTCCGTCTCGTCATTGCCTTCATCAAGGCTGGCCGCCTTCAGTTCCTGAATCTGGGCCTTCGATGCCTGGAAGCCATCCAGATGAATCTCCGCATTAAGGTCCTGGCTTGTTGCCCGATTCACGCAGAAGAGCGTCAGCACGTCGCTTGCATTATTGAGCGTGGCCACCACGTCGAGATACGGAACATCCGCGATGTTCTCCATCTGCACCACTCCGCCGCGAACCGAATAGTTCCCCGAGTCCGACTTTACCTGAACGGGCCGGCTGGCGTCCGCAGCGGAGTACATTTGAAACGCATAATAGGACGGCGTGCCGTACACCTGCGCGCGCTTCTTCCAGATGCCCGCGAACTCCATGATGCCGGTCATGTCGGAAATGGGAACAATGTTCGCGTTCCTCAGCAACACGTTGAGCACCCCGGCGGTCATGATCGCCCCGCCCATGTTGTGAAAGGTGGGGTTGACGTTCGCCCTGCCGCGCGTTCCATTGCCCCTACTGGAAAAAAGCCATTCCGTGAGCGCCAGGGGCGTTTTACCGGCAAACTGCGGCGCATTGTCGATCTGCGCCTGCATCGCTTTGAAGCGCCGCTCCGCCTCGATGGGAAGCGCGAACGCAGCTTCGGCCAGAAAGTCCGGAGTAGGATTCGCAAGCTTCACCTGGTTCGTCCTGCGAATGAAGTGCGTCGAAACATAATTGAAGGTCCCTGCTGGAGCCGTCAGCAGCGCCGCGTTCCAGCGGTGAAAATCGTAGGGCCGCTCGCCTGTGGCAATCATCTCCGCTCCGGGGTCGGCACTTTGAACAGCCTTGCTGAAGGCGACGGTGAGCGAAGGCATCTCCTCCAGCGAGGGATAGCCAAGTTGGTATTTGCCCCAAAGTTCGTTCCCAAGCTCCCAAAGAATTTTGCCGTGATAGCGTTCGCGAATGTAGTGAACCCATGCCCCGGCCTCTTCCGGCGTGCCTGTGCCCATGTTCAGATCGATCTGCGGCTCCGCGCCGATCAGTTCGCAGAACTTCAGAAATTCGTCCGTGCCGAAGTTGTTGTATTCGGGAATCCCCCAGGCGCGGTTCCGCTGCGTCACCCGTTGGTCCAGCGGCCCAACTCCGTCGCGCCAGTCGTAGGTGGAGGTAAAGTTTCCTCCATAGCGCAGCACCGATACGTGCATCGCCTTGGCCATCGCGATCACATCGGGGTCCATTCCGTCCACGGCGTCCGATGGCGTCAGCGAAAGCTCATCCAGCTGTACCCGCTCGCCAGGCTGGACCTCGACCGCAAAATAAGACGGCTCCAGCCGCTGCACACTTCCGGCAGGCAACTCCAGGTTGAAATGGTATTTCTGCCACTCCGTTCCAGCCGCATCGAGATGAGTGGACGCCAGCACCTTTCCGGTGCTGGATGACAAAATCTCCACCGTAATTTGCGAAGGCCCCTGCAGGTGCTTTGCATAAAGGCTTCCGGTATAGCGCAATTCCCGCTGCGCGGGAAGATAGACCTGCTGCCTGATGCCCACGGTCTTCCCGGCAACGCCCATTACTTCCAGCGACAGCCATGAGTTCGCGGCATTGCCATACCGCATCGCAAAGCGGCTGCCCGCATCCGCGTCGAGTGGCTGCCACGGCAGCGGCAGACCCATCCGCATCGACTCCTTCAAATCCGCATTACCGGAGACCATCCTGTTGAGGTTCTGGTAATTCCACAGCCCCGTCTCGAGGCTGGGATTCACAAGAATTTCCGCCGACAGGCCCTGGTTGATCGAGTCCCCAATCGGCTCAAGGAAGTTGCCGAAAACCGTCCGGGGAATCTTAAACGATGCAGGCTTGGTCGCATTCACCTCAATTTGAATGGTCGAAGGCGCGGGCTTGTTCACCGTGATCTGCGCCATGGCGGGCGCGGCTGAACACAGCGCCCCGACCAGCACCGGAAGCATTGCGAAGTTAAGAACAGGATTGCAGCGCATAAGAAAATTCATACTGTACCCATTTGTGATTCATAAAAAATGCGGTGCGACAGAAACAAGTTCCGCCACACCGCTTTCAGGAGGCCAATTCCTTAGAAGTTGAAACGCCCGGTGAGTTGCAGATTGCGAGGAGCGTCGAGCGTGCCCGTGGGTATGCCGAAGGTCTCGCCATTGGGGCTAAGTCCGGGGAGGGCGAATGCGTGCCGGTTGAAGGCATTCAGCGCCTCAACTTTGAGCTGAAGCGTCATGCTTTCCCGGATCGGAAACGTCTTGATGAGGCTGAAGTCCTCATGCAGGTAGGCCGGCATGCGGTACTCGCCCTCCACGCGCGGCATGGTGCCGAACGTGTATGGTCCGCCGTTCCGGTACTGAGGCAGATTGTTGTCGATGAACGCGGCATTGTCCGGCTCGCCAATCGCCGCAGCGCGGTCCGTCGGCAGGTTAAACATGCTGTTGATGGCGGGATCGGAACCATATTTTGGAACGAAGAACGGATTTACCTTTCCGCTCTTCGCTGCCGGGCTTTCAATCGAGTTCTTGCCGTAGCGGCTGAAGCGCATGGTGCCGCCGTAGCCCGGAATTCCGCTCGCCCCGAGGAACGAGATGGGCTGGCCGGACATGTAGCGCTGCACGCCGCCGATCCTCCAGCCTCCGGCAAGGTAGCTCACAAAGCCGTGGTTCAGGAAGCGCTGGTTCTTGCCGAACGGCAACTGATAGAGCCAGCTCACCACGAAGTTGCTGGGAATGTCCTGCACGCTGATCGACTTTTCGCGATGCAGATTGAAGACGTTCTGCACGCCGACCTCGGCAAAGCCTCCGTTCGGCAGCAGACTGTCCGCATTGGTAATGGTCTTCGACCAGGTGTAGGAGACCTGCGTCTGGAGGCCGTCCTCAAACCTCCGCTTGAGTGAAACCAGCATGGCGTTGTAGCTCGACATACCCACATTCTGCAAGCAGCAGTTATTGTTTATGCCGCTGTATTGCGGGAAGGGGCGCAGCGCCTGCTGTACCTGAACGTTCTTGCCCCAGAGCGTTGTGAATCCGCTGAAGGGCTCCGTGACTCCCTGCGTATTGTTTGAAAGCAGTTGCGTCAGCCCATCTCCGCGTGCGAAGTCATTCTCCGAAATACTATTGATGTCCTGCAGGTTCGAGCGCAGGTTCTGGGATTTATTACCGAGATAGCCCAAGGTAAACACCGTGCTCTGCGCGATCTCTTGCTGCATCTGCAGGCCCCATTGATAAATGGCCGCCGGCTTGCCAAACTGCGGCTCAATGTACTCCGCAACAGTGTTGCCGTTGTAGAAACCAGCGTCAAAATCAGGCGGCTGGCTGTAGGCCGGGAATCCATCATCAATCTGGAACGAAGACGTGAAGCCATCCTTGCTGGGGAAGCTCGGCGCCGTTTTGTATCCCTGAATCATGTTGCGGCCATCGTCCGCGTACTGCAACGGGCCGTACATGATGCCGAAGCCTCCGCGGAAGGCGAGCTTGCCGCCCGCATTCGCCGGGGCCCAGGCAAACCCGAGGCGCGGAGCAAAGTCCTTATAGTAGGTGGAAGCCCAGGGAACCTGGCACTTCGTGCAGGTAGTGGCGAAGATCAGCGCGCCCGGAATTCCGTAATCCGGATCAATCGCCGTCGGGCTGAAGTTCGAGGTCTGGTTGTGCGCCTCGCGCCGCGGCATGTCCAGGCTCCAACGCAGACCAAGATTCAGGGTCAGGGTGCTGGAAACTTTGATGTCGTCCTGGAAGAACAGCGCGTAGTAATTCCAAGTCCAGCGCGGCAGCCGCTGCATGAGCCCAAAGCCGAAGTTCGCTCCCGACATATCGCCCAGCAGTTCGCTCGCGAATCCGTTGCCGGTCTTGCCCTTGGGGCCGGGCTGCGTATCCACAGCGGTCTGGTTGCTGGAAAAATTCAGCGTGTTCACCGGCCCCGCGTTCGGAGAAAACTGCTGGAAGCGCGCATCAACGCCGAGCTTGTAATTGCTGCGGCCGTGCTGCCAGTTCAGGTCATCGTCCAGCAGGAAGCCGCTGTCAATCAGGTTGCCGGTATTCGTGCTGCCCAGATTGGTGAAGTTGCTGCCCACCGCGATGCGGGGGAAGTTCTTTGAGGGCGCGCCATTGCTCACGCCCAGCAGCTCGGTCCAGTTCTTGTTGTAGCTGATGGAGACGGCGTAGTTCTTGCTGTCCGTGCGGTTCACGCCAAAGTTCATGTGGTTGAGCAGCGTCGGGCTGATCACATAGTCCCAGCCGAAGCGCGTGAAGTGGGTCGTAAACTCCTGGTCCCATGTGCCGGGGTCCACGGGATCGGGAAAATTCCGGAAGCCGCCAGTGATTTTGGTGTTGTCGCGTCCGCTGTATGAACCCCAAACCTTGTTCTTCTCATTCACGTTTGCGTCAATGCGGATCGTCTGCGCGGTGTTGACCGTCGGCTGCGTCGATCTGAAGTTGAAATTCTGGAACTGATTGTTGTTGGTCGGAAGCGGATAGTACTGCAGCACGTTATTTGCGAAATTGCTGAAGGTGGTCGGGTCAATCTTGTTGCCAGGGAACGCCGTGCGGCACGGGATTCCGTTCTTCACGGTCTGCGTCGAGGGATCAAAAATCTGACCCTGATATATCGGAGTGCCGTCGCAGGGATTTGTCCCCACCTTGTTGTTGATGATCAACGCGGAAAAATCCCCATTGCGCTCGGCAAGCGTCGGCACAGTGCTCACGGTCGTGCCGGTTGGGGTCCACCGGAACTGCTCCCATGAATAGAGGAAGAACAGCTTATCTTTCCCGTTGTAAAGGTGCGGAATCACCACCGGACCATTTACGGCAACACCGTAATCGTTCTTTTTGTCCTGCTCGCGAGAGAAGTCCGCACGGCACTCCGGAGTATTGTCCGCGCCGACGCACTTGGTCGCCAGATTGCCGTTGTTGAACCAGTCATTGGCATCCATCGCCTCATTCTTAAAAAGCTCGAACGCTGTGCCGTGGAACTCATTCGTGCCGGATTTGGTGACGAAGTTCTCGATGCCGCCCGTGGTGCGCCCGTACTGCGCTTCCGGAAAGGCATTCGTGACCTTAAACTCCTGCAGGGCTTCCACCGAAGGCGCTTCTTCATCGAACGAGGAGCCGTTTTCGCTGCGCTGCTGGCTGGCTCCGTCCAGAATCACCTCGTTGCCGTACTCCTGTCCGCCCGCAATCTTGGCGAGAAATACGCCGTTGCTTCGATTGTTCGCCGTACCCGGCCCGACGCTGCCGGGCAACAGGAACACGAACGCTTCCGGAGAGCGCAGCCCGCCCACGCCGCCCAGCGCCAGCGGAAGTTGGATGATCTGCTGATGCGAAATGACCCCGCCCACATCCGAGGTCTGGGTCTCCACTGTCAGCGCGCTGGCATTCACCGTAACGGTCTGCGCGGTCGACCCCGGCTGCAAAGTGATGTTCACCGTGGTCGTGCTCTGGATTTGCACCAACGCACCCGTATAAGTGGATTGCGCGAACCCAGCCGCTGTCGCCACAATGTCATACGTGCCCAGCGGCACGCTGGGGAAGCGATAGCTGCCCACCGACGAGGAAATCGTGTTGAGAGTCGCGCCCGTCTGCGTGTTCTTCGCGACAATTTTGGCGTTCGGAATCACCGCTCCCGTGGGATCAGTGATATTGCCGGAGATCGATCCGCGCACGGTCTGCGCCGACGCGCTTCCAGTCAATGCCAGGACTCCCACCAGCATCGCCGCGAGAAACAGTGCCCAAATAGGTTCGTTGTGTGTCTTCATGCAGCCTCCAAAATGGGTCCGCCTTCAAAGTGCCGAGCCTGGCCGGAAAACCGTTCCTGTTCGGAAACAGAAAAGAAATCAGGTCAGGTGCGCCTCGAAAAGCTGCCCAACTGAAATTTATGTATTCGATTACATTTTTACGTGAGTAGAATGTATCCTTGCCCTGTCGGCGGTGTCAATAAGAAATTTCTTTGATTGTCGTTAGCACACAAGATTGCCCGCAAGCCAGACGGGAAAAAATAATCGTTTGTATTACGCCATAATACGAGCTATTATCCGTCTATGAGCACCCCAAAAACCATCAGCTTCCGCATCGATTCAGATAAAGTCGCCGCCCTCGACAAAATTGCCGCCAACATGCAGCGCGACAGGAGCTTCCTGCTGAACGAAGCCGTGGACGCCTATCTCGAATGGAACGCCGCGTTTGAATACAGCGTCCTCCAGGGATTAAAGGACGCCAGGGCGGGGCGCGTTGTTGCACACGAAGAGGTTCTTCGCATGATGGCTGATCGTCGAAAAAAGCGTAAGACCGCATGAACATCGAGTGGACCCGTTGGGCCATTAATAAATGGATCGAATCGCTCGACTATCTTGAACATGAAAGCCCATCGGCAGCGGCACGCATCAGTGTGGCTGTTGTGGATACTCTTATAATGCTGGCCGACCATCCCTACGCGGGCCATGTGGGGAAGATTACCGGAACGAGGGAGTTTGCAGTTCCGCGATCACCATTCATCATCGGTTATGAACTGGACCGGCTCTCGGACACTCTGACAGTCATCACCGTCTTCGATGGCCGCCGTCGCTGGCCCAGGTCATTCCCGAAAGAATAGCCGCTACGCCCAGTGCCGAAAGACCAGCGAGCCGTTAATTCCGCCGAACCCAAACGAATTCGACAGTGCGGCTTCGATCTTCGCTTCCTGCGCCACGTTGGGAATGTAGTTCAGGCGGCACTCCGGGTCGGTGTTCTCAAGATTAATGGTTGGCGGAATCTTCTGATTGAGCAGCGCCAGCACCGTGATGCCGGCTTCCAGTCCGCCCGCGCCGCCCAGCAGGTGCCCGGTCATGGACTTCGTCGCGCTCACCTTGAGCTTTTGGCTCAGCGCGTGC
>DASTXK010000097.1:0-3723 GCA_035765555.1 Acidobacteriaceae bacterium | reverse complement strand
CCAAAGCCACCGTGATCAATACGGAGTCGCTGCGCGAGCTGGGCCGTTTTCTGGACGCCACCGGCTGGCATCTCATATGGGGACTGAACCTGGGAAGCGGCACCGAACAGCGCGCTGTGCGCGAGGCACAGGCCGTCACCGGCGCCGCCGGAGACAAGCTGCTCGCCTTTGAAATCGGCAATGAGCCAGACCTGTTCGTTCATGAGGGACATCGCCCCGCTGGCCACGGCTACGACCAATACCTGCGAGAATACCGCCGCTACAAGGCCGCCATTCGCGCCCAGCTACCCAACGCCCCATTCGCCGGGCCTGACGTTGCGCGAGAGACTGACTGGGTAACTCGATTCGCGCAGGATGAGGGACATGACCTGAAGCTGCTGACGCATCATTATTATCGCGGCGGCGCGCGCAGTCCGCGCAGTTCGATGGATGAACTTCTGGCGCCCGACCCGCACTTGGGCCAAATGCTGAACGCCATGCGGGCGGCATCCAGCAAGGCGGGGATTCCCTACCGAATTTGTGAGACCAATTCCTTTTCCGGTGGCGGCAAGCCGGGCGTCAGCGACACATTTGGCTCGGCCCTCTGGACGCTTGACTACATGTTCACGCTCGCCGCTCACGGCGCTTCCGGACTCAATCTGGAAACCGGCGTCAATCAGCTTGACTTCGTCAGCCCCTACTCGCCCATCATGGACGACCAGCGCGGCCACTATTCAGCCGCTCCGGATTACTACGGAATGCTGGCCTTCGCGCCCGCCGCCGGAGGAGAATTGCTTGGCACGGAGTGCGACGCCGCCGGGCTGAACGCCACCGCCTACGCCGTCAGGCGGAACGACGGCAAGCTTCTCGTCACCATCATCAATAAAGATCGCGGGCGCTCCGCCGAAGCGCACATCGACGCCGGCAAGCGCTTCTCCCGTGGAACGGCCATGCGCCTCTCCGGACCATCGCCCGAAAGCCGCAACGGAACAACCCTGGGCGGCTCATCTCTGGATGCAAGTGGGATGTGGCACGCCACAAAAACAGAGCTGGTGCACCTGAAAGGCGGCGAACCCAGCATCCTGGTCCCCGCGGCCAGCGCGGCCATCCTGACTCTGGAACAATAAAAATTTGGCTCCAGGATACCGTTCATGTCCAGAAACCATTTGAAGTTTACGAGCGGCGTTTTATCGCCGCACAGCAATATCGAATTAACTAAGTGAAAGGGGAACCCGTGATGCATTTTCGACTGCGAACAGTTCTCGTCGTCTTCTCGCTCGTTCCGTTGGTCCTGACCATGCCAGCTTCTGGGGCGGACTCGCCCCTTCAGATGAAGGTCACATCCAACGGTTATCTCAATGCGCGAGGCGTCAGCGTCATGCTCTACGACAGCGCCTTCAGCCCCGTTTTCTTCGATCAGAAAGACGCGGGCATGCAAATCATCCTGCACGACCATCGCGTGGCTACGAACGGCAGCCTGCGCCTGCTCGCCACGCCGGAGCAGTGGGACGCCATTCCAACCATCAAGGCCCATCAGCCCGATCAGGAGCACGATCGTCTCACGGCCAATCTGTCGTATCCCGATTACCACCTGAACTATCATGTCGTGGTTGCGGCCGAGCCGGGCGGATTCCGCGTGAGCGTGGACCTCGATCAACCGCTGCCGGAGAGTCTGGTCGGCCGCGCCGGCTACAATCTCGAGTTCCTGCCCTCCATTTACATGGATAAGGCGTACACGGTAGATGACAAGGTTTTCGGCGTCATGCCGCGTTACCCCGAAGACAAGATGACCACCGCTCCGCCCAGGCCCGGCGAACCGCAGCGGGTTTGGTATGTCGAGCAATGGCACAAAGCAGAGGGTTACACCGAGCCGCTGCCCTTTGCCTCCGGTCATACAATCACTCTGGCCGCGAACGATCCACTCGACCGCATTTCCGTGACCTCGGACTCCGGCCCGCTCCAGATGTTTGACGGTCGCGATAAGGCGCAGAACGGATGGTTCGTGCTTCGCACGCTGATTCCCGCGGGGAAGACGAAGGACGCCCTCGTGTGGCACATCCGGCCCAATTACATCCCGAACTGGACCCGACCGCCGATGATCGCGCACAGCCAGACCGGATATGCGGCGGATTTTAAGAAGATCGCCATTTTTGAACTCGATCCCAATTTCGATGCGCCGGGAACGGCGAAACTGCTACGGCTTTCCGCAGACGGCTCGTTTCAGGAAGTATTTACGGGACCGATCTCAAAGCCCACGCCCTGGCTGCGCTATGTCTATTCGAAGTTTGATTTCTCTTCCGTGAAAAGACCCGGTCTCTATGTCATCGAATATGGCGGACAACGAAGCGAAGTGTTTCCCATTGCCAGGAACGTCTATGACAAGACCTGGCAGACGACGCTCGACGGCTTTCTCGCCGTGCAAATGGATCACGTCTCGGTACAGGATGGCTACCACATGTGGCACGGCGTGGCCCATCTCGACGATGCGCGCCAGGCCCCACCCAATACACCTCACTTTGACGGCTACGATATGGGGCCAGACACCTATTCGCCGTATAAGCCGGGCGAGCATATCCCGGGTCTGAACGTCGGCGGATGGTTCGACGCCGGCGATTTCGATAACGACGACTACGGTCAGTACAGGACCATTCAGAACCTTTCACTGGCCTGGAGCGCCTTCCACATGAAGTGGGACCAACTCACCGTGGACGAAAAAGCGCGCTCCGTCCAGATGCACCGACCTGACGGAATTCCCGATGTAGTGCAGCAGGTCGAGCATGGGGTACTTCAGCAGCTCGCGCAGATTCGGGCTGTCGGGCACCCGTTCACCGGGATCCAGTCGGCGTGGCTCTCGCAATACACGTTCGTTGGCGATGCCGCCTCGCAGACGGACAACCGCTTGTATAACCCCAGGCTTTCACCCAATGAGATTCAAGGCAACAATTCCGGAAAGCCGGACGACCGCTGGGCATGGACCCGCTACACGATGTTCAACCAGTACGGCGCAACCGCATCGCTGGCCGCCGCCTCGGTCGTACTTCGCGGCTGGAATGATCCGCTGGCGAAGGAGTGCCTCAATACGGCAATTAAGCTCTGGAACGACGAAAAGACGCATCCTGCGCCTGAGCCGTCACGGATGTTCCCCGGCATGCGTTCGGCGGCGGACTGGCAGGCCGCGCTCCAGCTCATGATCGCCACCAACGGCGCCGAGCCGTACAAGAAGCGCGTCGAGGAACTGTTTCCCTCCATGCTCAGCCACATGGCCTTCGGCGGTTGGATGGCCGTGCGCGCACTGCCGTATCTGGACGCCAGTTACAAGGCCCAATTTAGAGCAGCGCTTCAGGCCTGGCTGCCGGAGCTGGACCGCCAGCTAGATGCAACTCCCTTTGGCGTGCCACCCACACGCCGCGATTGGGGAGGAGCGGAGCAAGTGGCCGACTTCGGCGCCGAAATGTACTTCCTGCATGAGGCCTTTCCCGATCTCGTCGGCCCGGAGTATACCCTGCGCGCGGCCAACTACCTGCTCGGCATGCACCCGGTTTCAAGCGTGTCTTACATCGCCGCTATTGGAACGGCCTCTAAGCTGCATACCTACTCCAACAATCGCGGCGATAACTCATATATTCCGGGAGCCATGATCCCCGGGTACATCGTGATCAAGCCGGATTTCCCGGAATGTATTACGGATTTCGGAATGCTCTGGTATGAAGACGAAACCACCGTCTCAGCCGCGAGTAGCTGGAT
>DASTXK010000096.1:0-4236 GCA_035765555.1 Acidobacteriaceae bacterium | reverse complement strand
TTCGCGATGGCCAGCCCGTAGGCTGCGAACTCCTGACCGAGGCGAATCGGCACCGCATCCTGCATGTGGGTGCGGCCGGACTTCATCACGTCGTGGAACTCTTCGCCCTTGGCCGCTAAGCTCGCGGCGAGCGCGTCGAGCACGGGGTAGAGGGTTTCGAGGTTCAGCAGCGTGGCCAGCCGCATGGAAGTCGGGAACACGTCGTTGGTGGACTGGCCGTAATTCACATGGTCGTTGGGATGAACGGGGACGTACTCGCCGAGCTTGTGTCCCAGAATTTCATTGGCGCGATTGGCCGTGACCTCGTTGGTGTTCATGTGAAAGGAGACACCGGCTCCGGCCTGAAACACATCGACTACAAACTCGTCGTTCCACTTGCCATCGATCACTTCCTGCGCGGCGGTCATGATGGCGTTGGCGCGCTCTGCATCGACCAGGCCAAGCTCGCGGTTGGCTTCGGCGGCGGCGTACTTCACCATGCCAATGGCGCGGATCAGCGCGGGATGCGCCCTCATTCCGGAGATGGGGTAGTTCTCAACGGCGCGCGCGGTCTGCGCTCCGTAATAGGCCCGCGCGGGCACCTCGACGAATCCAAGCGAATCCTTTTCCTTGCGTGTTTCGGCCATCCAAATCACTCCTCAATGTATGTCGGAATCACTTCCATTATATGAGTTGGAAGCAAGGCGAATTTCCGGACGCCGCGCGGAATCGTCTAAGCTAAAACCATGAACGCAGCAAAGGACGTGGATGAATTTGACGTGCTGGTAATCGGCGCGGGGCCGACGGGAATGGCGTGCGCCATTGAGGCGCAGCGGGCGGGATTCCGCAGCGCGATGGTGGACAAGGGCTGCCTCTGCAACTCCATCTTCCACTACCCGTCGCACATGACGTTCTTCACCACGCCGGAGCTGCTGGAGATTGGCGACATTCCGTTTCCAAGCCCAAACCAGAAACCCGCGCGCATCGAGGCATTGGAGTACTACCGCAGAGTGGCGGAGCACTACAAGCTGGACGCGCGGTTGTATCAGCTGGTGGAGCAGGTGACGGGCAGCGACGGCAATTTCGAGGTGCTGACGAAAGACCGCTTCGGGCGGGAGGAGACGTTCCGCGCGAAGAAGATCGTTGTGGCTACTGGCTATTACGACCTGCCCAATTACCTGAACATTCCCGGCGAAGACCTGCCCAAGGTCCATCATTATTACGACGATCCGCACCCATACTATGACCTGGACGTGGTGGTGATCGGCGGCAAAAACTCGGCAGCCATTGCCGCGCTGGAGTTATGGCGTCACGGCGCGCGCGTTACGCTTGTGCATCGCGGCCCGGCCATGCACAAGCATGTGAAGTACTGGATCCTTCCCGACATTGAGAACCGCATCAAGCATGGTCAGGTTGCGGCGTACTTCAACAGCCGCGTGACGGAGATCGCTCCGGACTCCGTTACGCTGGAAACGCCGAAGGGCAAGCGGATATTGCCGAATAACGTGGTCTTCGCGCTTACCGGCTATCATCCCGACTTCGAGTTTCTGACCTCGCTGGGCGTGCGCTTTGAAGGCAAGGACCGCCAGCCGGTTTGCGACGCGGAATGCCTGGAGAGCAATGTTCCGGGCGTGTATCTCGCGGGCGTGATTGTGGCCGGCTCGCGGACGAATGAAATATTCATCGAGAACGGACGCTTTCACGGACGGCAGATTGCCGAAGACCTGAAGCGCAAGCTCACTCCGAGCGAGCCCGTTACGGTTTCCTGAGCAGAGGAACTTCGCTGATCCTCGGTTGTTGACCGCCGCGCTTGGATGCCGAAACCAGCTTCTTGAGCGCGCAGCTTGGCGCGGGGTTCGGCCCGGCGTACTTGGAGCGCGTCACGTGGAAGCGGTTCAGCTTCATATAGCGCACGCGCAAACCTCCGAGAGTAACAGGCATGGCGCGCGGAGTGAGGTTGGGATCAACCAGCACCAGCAGCGCGGCGTCTGCCGGATTGTCGAGGCTCTGCGCCACTCCGACACCGAAGATAGCGGGATCCTGAAGCAGACCGGGAGCGTATTGCGCGACGGCGGCTTTCGCTTTCGCGAGGCTATCGGCGTTGAGAACGAGGCCGTCCGTCGATGCGGGCTGTTTGGGCGCGAGGTCGCGAGCGAGTGCGGAGGCATCCGTTCGTATCACTTGCGTCCGCACACCATCGAGTGTTGGCGGAACTCCGGCCTCGGCTTTCGCGCTGTTCACGTAGACAATCACGGCGGCTTCTCCGGGGCTGTCAAGACTGGCGCCGCTCGCTACCTCGAGGATTCCTTTCTCGGGGTTCACCAGCGATGCGGCGGTGGTGAGCGCCACATGATCGGCGCGCGCCTTTGACGCGGCGGAGACAGGAACGCTGATGGCCGGCGGCTTTGTGTCATAACGGACGCAGGCGACCGAATGCGGCGTGGACGTGCCGACGACACTCATGTTGCTGCCGGTCTGCGCGCTCAGTTCGCGCAGCACGTCGCCGATGGGGTTAGCGATGCTCAGGCCATGGCCTTTGCCGTCAGTTCCTCCGGCAAAGAACAGGCCGACCGGCTCGGCGTTCGAGGCATCCACCACCAGTGCGCCGGAGTCGCCGCTGTCGGAGAAGCGGTCGCCGGCGATGCCGATTTGTCCGGTGAAGGTCTTGGTGTAGTAGGGCTGCGTTTCGGCGCAGTCCTTGAAGTAGTCCACCTTCACGCTCAGGTCGACGGCGGCCACGGTGGAGCAGGTGAGCCCCGTAGTGCGGCCACTCTTGGCAAGCCGAAGCCCGTTCAGATTGCTCGCAGTCAGCGCTTCGCCGTCGCCCGCCATGGGTGGGGCCGCGCCCAGCATCTCGGTGGAGCGTGCGGGGTGCGCCGGAGAGGCGAGTTGCAGGATGCTGCCGTCGGGATCGACCGCGCCAGTGGCGACGGAGGCCAGCGCCGCGTCCACATTGGTCTGGGTTGTCGCCAGAGGGACGATGTACTTGAGCGTACCGACGGGACGCAGCGTCGATCCAGCGTGGCTGAGCGGAACGCATCCGTCGTCGATCATTCCGGGCTGGTCGATAGTGTCGCCGGGGCGTCCCTGATCAGACTCGGCGAGCACATGGTTGTTGCTCAGAATGTACTGCTCGTGGCTGCTGTCCTGGACGAGCGCGCCGAGCGTGCCTCCGCAGCAGTCGGCCACATAGGACTGGCCGGATCCGTCCTGATAGGTATCGAAGTCGTTGTCATTCCCGCCCGAAGAGCCAAGCGCGATGGCCCCGGTCTGGAGGGCCTGATTGGCCAGCGGGCTGCTGTTTACGCCGTTGCCGTTCAGCAGAATCTTGAGCGGGGTCGTGGCGGCTGAGCCGTTCACCGACGCTTTCAGATATACAGTGGCGCGCGAAGGCGAATTGGGGGCGGTGTAGAGAACGGTGCAGGTGGTGTACTGGTCGAGGCTGCGGCGGCAGGATTGATTGCTCAGAGTCCCCGCATCGCTACCCGGCGGAGCATCAGTCGACAGGCTCCAGTGGGCCGAGCCTGCGTTGACCTCGGCGATTTCGGCAGTGGCTTCAAGGGTCGAGCCGGGAGTTAGGGAAGCGTTCTCCGGCAGCAGCGACTGAACGAATCCCGGCGTAATGGTGATGGTCTTCGTGGCGACCTCCGCGGGATCATCCTTGAGGTGCGCCGTGACCTCAATATGCACCGCGTCCTGCGAGAGAGCTGAGGGCGGCGTGTAGGTCCCGTTCGCGTCGATGTGTCCCTGGCCGAGAGACGAGGCATTATCGCCGCTGACCGACCACACCACCGGGGCGGGGTCGTCCAACGGCAGACGCGCCGCAAGCTGAACCTGCCCGTTCGAAGTGGCGGTTGTGGAGGAGGCGCTCACGGAGAAGATTCCGTTCGCGCTCACGGAACCGAACTGGCCGACGCCGCATCCCGCGGCGAAGACGAGCAACGCGGAAAGCGCGAATGCGGAATGTCGGCGGAGGAACTGCATTGGCGAGAAAGCCCCGGCCGGGCTGGCCTTGGGTTCTATCTTATGGCATGTGCTGGGGGTCCCTTTCCGGATTTGGTGTGATTTCCTTTCGGGGTTTTTCTATGTGACTGAAATACAGGGGTCAAGGGGTCAGGAGGGGCAGCCGGCGGCGCGCCAGGCTTGTTCTTCTTCTTTGTGGATTTGGAGGATGGCGCCGCGAAGTCGGTCAATGTAATCGGGCTTACTGGAGTAGAGGCGCTCGAGAACATCAAAGCGGGAATTGTATTTTTTGAA
>DASTXK010000095.1:0-13425 GCA_035765555.1 Acidobacteriaceae bacterium | reverse complement strand
GATGTTTCTTTCAAACAGGCTCATTACCTCCCTCTGCCCTGCCTCGGTACATGGATGAAACCGCGCCCCTGAATGTCTTAGACTCAGCTTATGGCCCAACGCCTTTATTATGCGGACTCCTTTCTGCGGACCTTCTCCGCGCAGGTTGCCGACATTCGCGAGGCCTCCCGTACCGACGGCGTTTCCACCTGGCAGATCGCGCTCGACCGCTCCGCTTTTTACCCCACCAGCGGAGGCCAGCCCTGTGACACCGGCATCCTCACTGCCAACTCGCGCGGCGGGGCCGTTTTGGAAATCCCCGTTGAATCGGTCGAAGAAGACGAAGAGGGAACAGTCTGGCACTTTACCCGCAAGCCGCTCGCGGCGGGCGTCGAGGTGCAGGGAAGCATCGACTGGCCGCGCCGCCTCGATCATATTCAGCAGCACTCCGGCCAGCACCTGCTCTCCGCCGTCTTTGCGCGTGAGCTGAACGCGCCCACCGTGTCGTTTCATCTGGGTGATGTCGTTTCCTATATCGATCTTGCGACCGGGCCTATCGCCCACCACAGCCTCGAACGGGTGGAGCGCATCGCCAACGAGTTGATTGCGGAAGACCGTGAGGTCGCAGTCCGCGTGGTCGATCGCGCCGAAGCCGAGGCGCTGCTCGCTGCGGGCAAACTTCGCAAGCTGCCGCAGCGCATGGGCGACATCCGCCTCATTGAAATTGCCGACTACGATCTGAACGCCTGCGGAGGCACGCACGTTTGCAGCACCGGCCAGATCGGCGGTTTGCTGCTGCGCGGCGTGGAAAAAGTGAGCCGCGGTTTCCGCGTCTCGTTTGTCTGCGGACTTCGCGCCGCCGCCGCCGCCCGCCGCGACTTCGATGTGCTTACCCGCGCCTCGGCGGCGCTGTCTGCTGGCGCGGATGAAATTCCGGCGGCCATTGAGCGTCTCAGGAACGAGGCCAAAGCCGGCGAAAAAGAGCGGCAGCGGCTCCGCGAGGAACTGGCCGGCTACCATGCCTCGCGCCTCGCGGTGGAGGAGCGGCCCAGCGGCGGCCTGCGTTTTGTGCGCCGCGTCTTCCCGGACCGCGATCCTGAGTACGTTCGCCTGCTCGCGTCCAAGCTTGCGGCCTCAGTTCCGCGCACTGTGGGCCTTCTGGCCTCAGCGGAAAGCTGGCCCGCCCGCGTGGTGCTGGCGCGCAGCCGCGATCTCGATTTCCATTGCGGAAACCTGCTCAAGGAAGTTCTCGCCACTCACGGGCTGCGCGGAGGCGGCTCCCCCGACCTCGCCCAGACCGACCTCGCCGAAGACCAGCTTGAATCGCTCGCCGCCGAACTGGAGAAATCGGTCCGCTCCCAATGCGCCCCGCGCGCCTCAGCAACTCCGTAACTCCAGACTGGCCCCGCATAACCAAATCGGGCTTGCATGACCTGTCTTGGGAACTTTTCCCGATGTGAGGCACCGCGCTGGGCGGCCCGCCGAACCACCTTCCTGTTCCGTCGCGGATGTGCGAGGATACTCTGTTGGCATGAATCCTGCGATCCCCCTTGCGATAATCGCCGCGAACCCCTGGCCGCCGATTGTGACGCTGCTGGTCTGCGCGCTGCTTTTCGGGCTGGCCCCGCTGGCGCTGGCCAAACTGTGGGCGGCGAAGTTTTCTCCCGCCAAGCCGGGAGCCGTGAAAAACGCCACATATGAGTGCGGGCTGGAGTCCAAGGGCGATGCCTGGGTCCAGTTCAAAGCGTCTTATTATTTGTACGCGATTATCTTCCTCATCTTTGATGTGGAAGCGGTGTTCCTGCTGCCCTTTGCCGTGGCATATACGGGGCTTTCAGTGGGCGCGGCGGTCGCGATGCTGGTGTTTCTGCTGCTGCTGGTCGAAGGACTGGTATGGGCCTCGAAAAAGGGCGTGCTGACGTGGAGTTGAAGCAGGACTGGGCGGTGTGATGGACGAGGAACTCAAAAACCTGAAGGCCGAACTCAGCAAGCATGGCGTGTTCACCACGACCTTTGAGGAGCTTTACAACTGGGGCCGGAAGAACTCCGTGTGGCCGCTGACCTTTGGCCTGGCCTGCTGCGCCATTGAGATGATTGCCACCACCATGGCCCGTTACGATCTGGCCCGGTTTGGCGCGGAGGTTTTCCGGGCGTCTCCCCGGCAGGCCGACCTGATTATTGTCTCCGGAACCGTGACCAAGAAGATGGCCCCGCAGGTGGTGCGGCTCTATAACCAGATGCCCGAGCCGAAATACGTGATCGCGATGGGCGCGTGCGCCATTTCCGGAGGGCCGTTCCGCGACGGCTACAACGTGCTGAAGGGGATCGACCGGTATATTCCAGTGGACGTGCATATTCCGGGCTGTCCGCCCAGGCCGGAGGCGCTGATTGACGCCTTCATGACGCTACAGAAAAAGATTGCGGCGCAGCAGTTGACGGGCGAAGACCGTCCGCGGCATCTGCATCCCGACCTGCCGAGCGAGTTTCCGGTTCCAGAATATGGCGAGCACGATCTGGAGCCTCCCAACAACGCCGAAGTTTGGAACCCGCTGAAGGTGATCCAGAAATGAGACCCGAGCCCATCACGGCGGAACAGGTGAAGGCGGCCATTGAGGCGGCGGTTCCGGGCTGCCGTGTGCAGGTGCTGGCGAACGCGAGCCCCTCGGGACAACATTCGCTGATTCTTGATCATGAGCACGCAGTGGAGGCGGCAAAGTTCCTGCGCGATGACCCGACGCTGCGGCTGGATTACTGCTCGAACGTGACGGGCGTGGACTGGCTCGACAAGGAAACCACCGAAAAAGTGAAGGTGAAGAAGCTGGTGGATGGGACGGAGACCGAGGTCGAGGAAGTCCGCAAGACGAAGGTCCCGGGCTATCTCGAAGCCGTCTACCACCTTTATTCCGTTGAGAAGAAGCAGGGGCCGGTCATCATTCGCATGCGCACAGGCGACCGGAAGGACGATGTTCATCTGCCGTCGCTGACGGGGGTGTGGAGGAGCGCGGAGTTCCAGGAGCGGGAAATCTTCGACCTCTACGGAATCATTTTCGACGGTCATCCCGACCTGCGGCGGCTGCTGATGTGGGAGGAATTTACCGACTACCCCATGCGGAAGGACTATGTTCCTCCGGCGGATGACGACAACCTCGTCGGCGCGGAAAGGAGCGGCGAGTGAGTCCGGAAACGGCAAACCTCGAAGAAATTACCGAGCGGGCCGCTCCGGGGCGCGGCGTGGTCGAACCTGTGCCTCCGGTGAACGCCGAAGGCGAGCAGTTGCTGGAAGTCTCGATGGGGCCGCACCATCCCTCAACGCACGGCGTCTTCCGCATGAACGTGGTGCTGGAGGGCGAACAGGTTGTCCGGCTCAAGCCGGTCTTTGGCTACCTGCACCGCAATCACGAAAAGATTGCCGAGAACGCGGCCTATCTCGCCGCCATCCCCTACACCGACCGGCTGGATTATCTCTGCTCCATGACCAACAACTGGGGCTACGCGCTGGCGGTGGAGAAGTTGGCGGGTATCGGCGTGCCGGAGCGGGCGGAGTATATTCGCGTGATTGTGGGCGAGCTTACGCGGCTACAGAACCACGCCGCGCTCATCGGCTTTCTCATGCAGGACATGGGCATGAGCGGCACTCCGCTCATGTACGCCTTCCGCGAGCGCGAAAAGATTCTTGACCTGTTCGAGTCGCTGAGCGGCGCGCGCATGATGTGCAACTACATGCGCTTTGGCGGCGTGCGGGTGGACACCAGCGCCGAGTGGCTCCGGCAGACGCGCGATCTGGTTGGGGAATTTCCGCGCTTCCTCGACGAATTTGAATCGCTGCTTATGGGGAACGAAATCATCATGGGCCGCGCGCAGGGCGTGGGCGTGCTGTCGCCCGAGTTGGCCGTGAGCGCGGGGGTGAGCGGGCCGATGCTGCGCGCGAGCGGCGTGAACTACGACGTGCGCAAGGTGGACGGCTACGGCGTCTACGACCGCTTCTCGTTCCGGGTGCCGCTGGGCGACCACGGCGATGTGTACGACCGCTACATGATGCGCGTGCTCGAAATGCGGGAGTCTGTGAAGATTCTGGAACAGGCACTGCGCGACATTCCCGCCGGGCCCATCATGGACCCCAAGGCGCGGCTGCGCGGGCTGCGTCCCAAAGCGGGCGAGGCGTATGGACGCATTGAGTCGCCGAAAGGCGAGTTGGGCTTTTATCTCATCAGCGATGGAACGGGGAACCCCTATCGCTATCGGGTGCGATCACCCAGCTTGATTAATCTGACGATCTTGGAAGACATGTGCCTGGGCCGAAGCGTTGCCGACGTGGTGGTGATCCTGGGCAGCGTGGACATTGTGCTGGGCGAGGTGGATAGGTAAGGCAAGGGAAGAGGGAAAAGAGGCAAGGGGAAAGCGTATTGTGGAGAGTCGGAAACCAACGAGGAGTAATGCGTAGTACATGCTGGGCATAGGCATCATGAAAGGATTGGTGGAGACGGCCAGGAACTTCTTTGGCAGCTACACCAGCAAGCAGCGGCTCACCACGGTGCAGTTTCCGGATGAGCGGCTGCTTCAGCCCGAAGCTACCCGTGTGTTTCCATTCCTCGTTTACGACACCGACGACTGGGAGAAGGGCCTGCGCTGCGTCGCCTGCAAAATTTGCGAAGTGGAGTGCCCGCCGCGGTGTATTTCCATCACCAAAAGCGCCGATAAAAAGCCGGACTATTCCGGCATCTACTCCGGCAAGCCGCAGTTCTATCCGGAGAAGTTCGACATTGATGTTTCCGTCTGCATGAGCTGTCAGATTTGCGTCGAGGTCTGTCCGTTTGAGGCCATCAAGATGGACAATGCCTTTGAGCTAAGCACCGACGACCGCTTTGGCGGGCTGCTGTGGCAGAAGGAGCGGCTGGCCAAGCCCAATTCCTATTACCAGGCGATTCATCCCACTGACGCCGCCGAGTCGGATGCGGCGCTCGCCGAAAAGAAAGCCAAGGCCGAGGCCAAACCCGCCGCTGCCGCGAAGCCAGCCCCCGAGAAAGCAGGAGCCGCGACCGAACGATGACGACGCAGGCTGTCGACCAGATTTTTGTCACCATCAAGCACTGGCTCGTATTTCATTCGCCGGGGGTGATTCAGCCCGCCGTCTCCCTGCTGCTTTCCGTCCTGCCGCTGCTGATCATCTTTCCTTCGCTGTTTGCCGTCACAACAGTCCTCGAGCGCAAGGGCCTAGGGCGAATGCAGAACCGCTACGGCCCAAACCGCGTGGGCCCGTACGGATTCCTGCAGCCGCTGGCTGACGGCATCAAGGCCCTTATTAAAGAAGACATTGTTCCCATCGGGGCGGACAAGCTCGTCCACTTTCTGGCCCCGCTGCTGCTGGTGATGACGGCGTTCCTCGAATACGCGGTGATCCCCGTAGGCCGCAACATGGTTGTGGCGGACATGGACAGCGCGCTGGTGTTTTTCTTCGCGGCGGGCGCGGCCATGGAGGTTTCGATTTTTATGGCCGGATGGGGGAGCCGCAACAAGTATTCGCTGCTGGGGGCCATGCGCGCCGTGGCGCAGATGATCAGCTACGAGGCCCCGCTGATATTGTCGTCGATCGCCGTGGTCATGATCGCCGGGTCGCTTTCGACCACAACCATTGTCGAGCGGCAGTCCGGATTCTGGGGCGTGTGGCCCTACCACTGGTATGTGTTCACGCCGTGGGGAATGGCCGGGTTCATCCTGTTTATGATCGCGGCCACGGCGGAGTCCAACCGCTCGCCCTTCGACCTGCCCGAAGCCGAGTCGGAAATCATCGCTGGCTACTTCACCGAATACTCGGGCTTCAAGTTCGCGCTGTTCTTTTTGGGCGAGTATCTTGGAATGTTCGCGATCAGCGGGCTGGCCGTGACGCTGTTTCTGGGCGGATGGGCCGCGCCGCTATCGTTCCTGACGTTTATTCCGTCATGGATATGGTTTTTCGCCAAGCTGATGGCGCTGATCGCAGGGTTCATCTGGATAAGGGGAACGCTGCCGCGCCTGCGCATGGACCAGTTGATGAACTTCGCATGGAAGTTCATGCTGCCCATGACGCTCGTCGTAATTTTTTCCGCCGGAATCTGGCGCTTCATGCCCTCGGGAGTTGTCCGCTGGGTGGTCTGCGCCATTCCCATCGTGCTCCTCTACGTGCTGCTTGGCCGCGCCCTCATGGGCGGCCGCAAACTTGAGAAAAGAACATATCGATTCGCCGAGTAACATAGGGCTTGCGGTGTAAGCCTCGCTTGACTATGACTGTGCCCTTCCTCATCCTCGCCGCCATCACCCTTGCCGGAGCGGTGGCCGCCATGACGCTGCGCAAGCTGGTCCATTGCGCGCTCGCGCTGGCCGTGTCGCTGGTGGGGCTGGCGGGGCTTTATCTGGATTTAGGCGCGCAGTTCGTGGGGCTGGCGCAGGTCCTGGTGTATGTGGGCGCGGTCGTCATCCTGATCGTCTTCGCGATTTTGCTTACGCGCGGCGATGAGCCGCCCTCGCCCCGCGTCGGGCGCGCCGTGGGCGGAGTGGTGATTTCCGCCTGCGTTTTTGCAGTGCTGGCCTGGGCCATCGTTTCCGGAGGAGCGGCGCAGGGCGCGTCGGCGGCGTCGCTGGCCCCGATCAGCGACATAGGACACGCGATGATGAGCCGCTACATTCTGCCGCTGGAAGTAGTCGGCCTGCTGCTGACCGCCGCGCTGATTGGAGCCGTCGTCATCGCCATGGAGGAGAAGCGCCGAACCAAATGACTCCCCTCACCGGCTGTCTCCTCATCTCCGCGCTCCTGTTCGCCGTGGGCCTCGGCGGCGCGCTCTCGCGGCGCAGCGCGATCCTCGTCCTGATTGGCATTGAGCTGATGCTGAATGCCGCGAACCTGAACTTCATCGCGTTCTGGCGCTACGGGCCGCATCCCGAGGCGCTGACCGGGGTCATCTTCGTTATATTTTCCATCGCCATTGCGGCGGCGGAGGCGGCAGTGGGGCTTGCCCTCATCATGGCCGTCTACCGCCACGCCAAAACCACGGACCTGAGCCGTGTGGACTCCATGAAGGGATAGAGCCAGAGCAAGTATGGCGTGGATCGTTCGATATCTGTGGCTCATTCCCGTGCTGCCCGCCGCGGCCGCGGCGATCATCGCGCTCCTCAAGCAGTCGCGGCGCAGGCTTGCAGCCACGCTGGCCATCGGCTCACTCGGCCTGTCGCTGCTGCTCGCGCTTATCGCCTTCGCGCACACCCTGGCGCATCCCGCGCTTGAGTACGCCAACCACAACTGGCTGCAATTTGGCGCGGAGTGGATACGCTTCGGATGGCTGCTTGATCCCTTGACCGCCGTCATGCTGGTGATGGTCACGTTTGTAGCGCTGCTGATCTTTATCTACAGCCTTGGCTACATGGCGCACGACCCAAACTTCACGCGCTTCTTCTGCTTCCTTGCGCTGTTTGCCGGAGCCATGCTGGGCGTGGTGATCGCCAACAACCTGATGCTGCTGTTCATGTGCTGGGAGGTTGTGGGGCTTACGTCTTACCTGCTGATCGGCTTCTGGTTTCACAAGCCGGAAGCGGCGAAAGCCGCGAAAAAAGCCTTCATCGTCACGCGCATCGGCGACCTGGGACTGTTCCTGGGCATGATGTGGCTCTACGGCGCGAGCGGAACGCTGCTGTTTTATGACGGCGGCGCGGGCTGCCTGGAACACACGGCTGTGGCCGCGATGGCCGCGCACGGAGTCGCGCTGGGGCTTACCGCTTCAAGCGCGATCGGGCTGCTGATCTTCTGCGGAGCGGCGGGCAAGTCGGGGCAGGTTCCGCTGCACGTGTGGCTGCCGGATGCGATGGAAGGCCCGACTCCGGTATCGGCATTGATCCACGCGGCGACGATGGTTGCGGCGGGCGTCTTTCTGATTGCGCGCATGTATCCGCTGATGGCGGCGACGACCGGCGGCGGGCCCTCGTCCGCGCTGGAAGTGATTGCCTGGGTAGGGGCGATCACCGCGCTGCTGGCGGCGTTCATCGCCGTCGGGCAGAACGACATCAAGCGCATCCTAGCCTACTCCACCGTGTCGCAGCTTGGCTACATGATGCTGGGCCTTGCGGTCGGCGGAGTCGCGGTGGGCATGTTCCACCTCATCACGCACGCCTTCTTCAAGGCGCTGCTGTTCCTCGGCGCGGGATCCATTATTCACGGATGCTCCGAAGAGCAGGACATTCGCTATATGGGTGGCCTTCGCAAGCTGATGCCCATCACCTTCGCAACCTACGCCATCGCCATGCTCGCGCTGTGCGGCTTTCCGCTCTTCGCCGGCTTCTGGAGCAAGGACGAGATTCTGCACTCGGCCCATCTGTGGAGCATCTCGTCGGGGCCGTTTTATCTCGGCGCGGTCGGCGCGTTCCTCACCGCGTTCTACATGACACGGCAGGTCTGCTACGTCTTTTTCGGCCCCCGGCGCCCGGCCCCGCGCACGGCGTCGAAGCCCGTGCATGAAAGCCCCGCCACAATGACGTGGCCGCTGATTATTCTTTCGATTTTTGCGGCGTTGCTCGGGTTCGTAGGAACGCCCGCGTGGCCGTGGTTCCAGTCGTTTCTTGAGGGGCGCTCGCTCGCGCTCAACTTTGGAGCATTCACCGGCGGCATGATCTCGCTGATGGTCATCTCGTCGATCATCGTGATCGCGGGCATCGCGATCGGCTGGTGGCTCTACGGAAGCAGGCCCATCACGCGGGCCGAGGATCCCGACGCCCTCGAGCGCGTGCAGCCGCAGTTTTTCCGCGCGCTCGGCCAGCGGCTCTATATTGATGAGTTTTACGATCTCTCTGTGATCGCCTTTTCACGCCTCTGCGCGCGCCTGTTCCAGTGGGCCGACCGCTGGGTCTGGAACGGCGCGGTCCAACTCGTCGCGTGGAGCACGCGCATCGTCTCCCACTTTGATTCTCTGGTGGACGCGCACGCCATCAACGCCGGATTCGACGGAGGCAGCACGGGGCTCGCGCAAGGCGGGCGGCTGATTTCGCGCTTCCAGAATGGGCGCGCACAAAATTATCTTCGCGTGCTCGGCGTAGCGCTGGTGGTTCTGGCGGTCATTCTTTTCTGGAGCCACGCCGGATGAACCATTTCCCATGGCTCAGCATCCTGACGCTCGTGCCCATCGTGGGCGCGTGCCTGGCGTTGCTCGCGGGTAAACGGCGCGGCCCGGCGCGTGCCATCGCCGCCGCCAGCGCGCTCGTCTCGCTGGCGATCACCATTTATCTTTGGACCGCCTTCAACACCGCGTCTGGCACTATGCAATTTCAGGAGCTTCACGCCTGGATGCCAGCGCTCGGCGTTGAATATCACCTCGCCATCGACGGCCTCGGCCTGCTGATGGTGGTGCTGTCAGCCATCGTTGTGCTGATCTCCATCGCCGCGTCGTGGAGCCGCAACGAGCACGGCGGGCTTTACTTCGCGATGGTGCTGTTCTTGCAGGCCGGTCTCTTCGGGACCTTCACCGCGCTCAACTTCATCCACTGGTTTTTCTTCTGGGAACTGAGCCTGATTCCCGCCTTCCTGCTCATCCGGCTATGGGGAGGAGCGGCCCGCGCCCGCGCGGCCAACCAATTCTTTATTTACACCATGGTCGGCAGCGTCGCGCTGCTGCTGGCGTTTCTGGCGCTCTATCTCGCGACCGGAAGGTTCGACTTCCTCGACCTCGCGCAGCTTTCACAACAAGGCCAGCTTGCTCCGGCACTAGCGCAGAATCTCCATTGGGGCGGGCTGAGCGGCGGCGGCATTGCCGCGTGCATCTTCTGGGCGGCTTTCGTGGGATTCGCCGTGAAAGTGCCGATCCTGCCGCTTCATACCTGGCTGCCCTCGGCCTATGCCGAAGCCCCGTCCGGCACAACGATCCTGCTCACCGGCGCAATGTCCAAGATGGGCCTTTACGGGCTGCTGCGCGTGCTGGTGCCGATTTTCCCGCAGCAGATGCAGCACGCGCTCACGCTGCTGCTGTGGCTCGCCGTGGCCAGCATTGTGTGGTCGGCGCTCGTCGCGTGGATCCAGACCGACATCAAGCGCATGTTCGCCTACTCATCCATCAACCACCTGGGCTACTGCACGCTTGGAATCTTCGTCGTGCTTAAGCTCCCGGGCGACCAGATCAATCGAGCCGCCGCGATGAACGGCGTGTTCCTGCAGATGTTCAACCACGCGCTGACGTCATCGATGCTGTTCTGGTTTGTCGCCATGCTGGAGAAGCGCAGCGGCGGCCTGCACGGGCTGAACGACTTTGGCGGGCTGCGAAAAGTTGTACCCGTCCTGTGCGGGACCATGGGCATCGCGGTTTTCTCGTCGCTCGGGCTGCCGGGGCTGAACGGATTCCCCGGCGAATTTCTCATCTTCAAAGGAGTCTTCCCGCTCGTTCCCTGGGCGGCCTCAGTCTCGCTCCTCGGCCTGCTTTTCACCGCCGTCTTCTTCCTCGTTTTTCTGGAGCGCGTGTTCTACGGCCCTGTGAACCAGCGCTGGGCCGCGATGCCCGACCTGAGCCTGGGCGAGCGGCTGGCGCTCGCGCCCGTCATCGGACTGATGTTTGTCCTGGGCTTTTATCCGCAGTTGATTGTGGGCGCAATGAACAGCACGGTCATGCAAATTCTGTCACAGGTGAGGTTCTAGCCCATGCTCGCCTGGACTATCTACATCTCGTTCATCGGCGCGGCGATACTGATGCTGCGCCCCCGGGCCAGCGCCCGCACCTCGCGCATCGTCGCGCTGGTCGCCTCCATCGCCACGCTCGCTCTCGTCATCCTTGCGACCATTCGCTTCACTCCCGGCTCGCTGCTTACCGTCACCAAAATCCCGTGGATTCCCTCGCTCGGCATCGAATATCACCTAGCCGTCGACGGCATCAGCCTGGTGGTGCTGCTGCTGACCGGGATCGTCGGCGTCGCGGGCGTCCTCTTCTCGTGGAATGTGGAGAAGCGGCCAGCGGAATTCTTCGCTTTTTATCTCGTGCTGATCGGAGCGGTATACGGGGTCTTCCTCAGCTTTGATCTGTTCCTGTTTTTCGTTTTTTACGAACTGGCGATCATCCCGAAGTATTTCCTCATCGCCATCTGGGGATCGACGCGACGCGAATACGCGGCGATGAAGCTGGCGCTCTATTCGTTCGCGGGGAGCGCGATGGTGCTCATCGGCATCATCGCCACGCTGGTCGAGACGGGCGGCAAAACCCTGAATTTGGTCGAGCTGGCCCGATACCCCTTCCCGCTGCACTTTGAAATGTGGGTCTTCCCGCTGGTCTTCGTCGGCTTCGCCATTCTCGCCGGCATGTGGCCGTTCCACACCTGGGCGCCCACGGGCCATGTGGCCGCGCCCACGGCCGCCTCCATGCTGCTCGCCGGAGTCATCATGAAGCTGGGCGCCTACGGCTGCCTGCGCGTCGCCATGATGCTCTTTCCCGCGGGCATGGGCGCGTGGAGCTTCCATGTACTCGGGCTGAGTTCGTGGCGAAACCTCTTCGCCGTGCTCGCGCTTATCGGAATCGTCTACGGCGCGAGCGTCGCGCTGGTGCAGCGGGATTTCAAGTTCGTCATTGGCTACTCCAGCGTCAGCCACATGGGCTTTGTGCTGCTCGGCCTCATGACCCTCACGCAGACCGGCCTCGGCGGCGCGGTGGTGCAGATGTTCTCGCACGCCGTCATTGCCAGCCTGCTCTTCGCCGTCGTGGGCCGCATGGTCTACGACCGCACGCACACGCGCTTCCTCAACGAGCTTGCTCCGATGCGCCTCGCGCACGCCATTCCATTCGCGGCCTTCACGTTTGTGATCGCGGCCATGGCCTCGATTGGGCTGCCGGGCTTCAGCGGATTCATCGCCGAATTTGAAATCATCATTGGAACCTGGCACGCATGGCCCGTTCTTGCGGTGCTGGCCGCCGTCGGAATCCTCGTCGGAATCGGCTTCACGTGGCGCGCCATGGACAAGGCGTTTTTCGGAGGCGGCGCTGCTGCCGAACCGCAGCCCGCAGGCGAGCATCCTTCATTGCCGCCCAACGGCGGCACCACAGTCGCTGGCACGGAAACAAGCGCATTCCCGCCCAACGGCGGCACCACAGTCGCTGGCACGGAAACGAGCGCATTGCCGCCCAACGGCGGCACCACAGTCGCTGGCACGGAAACGAGCGCATTGCCGCCCATCACAATTCCGGAAAAGATCGCCGCCCTCATCCTGATCGCCTCGACCGTGGTGGTGGGTGTTTATCCGCGGCTGCTGCTCGACCTCATCATTCCCGCGCTCAACTCGCCATTGTTTGACGGCCTGCGGAAGGGAGCGTGGCGATGATTCCGGCGACCGCCTTCAACCTGCTCCGCTACGCATTGCCGGAGGTCATCGTCTCTGTCGCCGGGCTGGCCGCGCTCACCGTCGATCTGGCCTTCACGCAGCATCGCAGCGCCGCAACCCGCTGGGCCGCCGCCGCGCTCACCTCCTGCGCCGGATGCGTCGCCGCGATCCTCGTGCTAATGCTGCGCCCGTTGCCGGGCACGCTGGCCGACGGAATGCTGGTCGTGACTCCGCTCACGCAGATGGTGCAGGTGGTGCTTGTCGCCTTCACCATTCTGGTTGCGCTGCTCGCGGTCAATTCCGACTTCACCACGCACATCGGGGAATACCTCGGCGTCATTCTGTTCGCGACCGCCGGCATGATGGTCCTGGTCAGCACGCAAAACCTGCTGGTCATCTTCGCCTCGCTCGAGTTGCTCAGCCTCTCGCTCTACATCCTCACGGCGTTTGATAAGCGCAGTCCCCGGTCGTCGGAGGCCGCGCTCAAGTATTTCCTTTTCGGCGGAATGGCCGCGTCGTTTTTCCTCTTGGGGATCAGCCTGCTCTATGGGCTGTCGGGTTCGATTGAGCTGGGCGAAGTCGCCGCCGCCGTCACCTCGCATCCCATCACGCCGCTGCTGGCCGTCGCCATTGTCATGATCGTGACTGGCTTCGGCTTCAAGGTCGCCGCCGCGCCCTTCCATCTGTGGACGCCGGACGCCTACCAGGGCGGCCCCACGCCAAGCGCGGGGCTGGTTGCGTCAAGCTCCAAGATCGCCAGTTTCTTCGTCTTCGCCATCGTCATGGCCCTCGGTCTGTCAGCGGAAGCAGGCGCGCTCCATCCATCCTCCGCCGCATGGACGCCCCTTCTCATCATCGTTGCGACGCTATCGCTGATCATCGGCAACCTCGCGGCGCTCGCGCAGACCAGCTTCCGGCGGCTGCTGGCCTACTCGGCCATCGGCCATGCCGGATACATGTTGCTCGGCATCCTCGCCAACAACGCCAACGGACTGCGCGCGCTGGTGTACTACGTCATCACCTACGCGCTGGCCACGCTCGGCGCCTTCGCCGTTCTGGCCGCACTGGAAAAAGAAGGCGTCGACCAGATTCGAGACCTCGCCGGACTCGCGCGCCGCGCGCCGTTCCTCTCGTTCTGT
>DASTXK010000094.1:0-11282 GCA_035765555.1 Acidobacteriaceae bacterium | reverse complement strand
AAGCTACGAGCCGAAGCGCAACGCTCTGTCGCACTTGCTGTGAAGAATCGTCAATTCCACGACCAACGGGAGTGGTCACGAATGTCGGCATCAGAATGCGCCGAAGGCGCGCACGCCCGGGACGGCCAGTCCCTAATTCTCTTCGCCAATCTTCAGCACTGCGAGGAACGCTTCCTGCGGAATGTCCACTTTACCGATGCGCTTCATCCGCTTCTTGCCTTCTTTCTGTTTTTCCAGCAGCTTGCGTTTGCGGGAGATGTCGCCGCCGTAGCACTTGGCAATCACGTTTTTGCGCAGCGCGGAGACGGTCTCTCGCGCGACAATCTTCGAGCCGATGGCCGCCTGAATCGCCACTTCAAACTGCTGGCGGGGAATCAGCTCGCGCATTTTCGACACCAGCGCCTTCCCACGCTCATACGCGAAGTCGCGATGGACGATGATGGACAGCGCATCCACCGGCTCGCCCGATACCAGAATGTCCAGCTTAACCATTGGCGAGTCCCAAGTGCCTGACAGGTGATAGTCGAGCGAAGCATAGCCGCGCGAAACCGACTTCAGCCGGTCGTAGAAATCCAGCACAATCTCATTCAGCGGAAGCTCATAGGTCAGCATCACGCGCGTCGGCGTCGCATACTCAAAATTCTTCTGCCGCCCACGCTTCTCCTCCACCAGCTTCAGAATTCCGCCAACGTACTCCTCATTCGTCAGGATCGTTGCCGTAATCACCGGCTCCGCGACCGACTCAATCTCCGACGGGTCCGGCCAGCGCGAAGGGTTGTCCACCTCAACCACGTTGCCGTCCGTCAGCGTGATGTTGTAGCGCACGCCGGGAGCGGTCGTAATCAGGTCGAGGTCGAACTCGCGCTCCAGCCGCTCCTGAATAATCTCCATGTGCAGCAGGCCGAGAAAGCCGCATCGAAACCCGAACCCCAGCGCCGCCGAGCTTTCCGGCTCAAAGAAGAACGACGAGTCATTGAGCCGCAGTTTTTCCAGTGCATCGCGCAGCAGCGTATGCTCATGCGAATCGACGGTATACAGCCCGGCGAAGACCATCGACTTTATGTCTTCAAACCCCGGCAGCGGAGCAGCCGCCGGACGATCGTCCTCCGTCACGGTGTCGCCGATTTTTGTGTCGGCCACGTTCTTGATGGTGGCGATAAAGAACCCCACTTCACCCGCTGAAAGCTCGTCAATCTCCACCGGCTTTGGCGTCAGCACGCCCAGCGAATCCACGTCGAACGCCTTGCCGTTCGACATCAGCCGGATGCGCATCCCTTTCCGCAGCCGGCCCTGCACAATGCGCGCCAGCACAATCACGCCGCGATAAGCGTCAAACCACGAATCAAAAATCAGCGCCTGTAGCGGAGCTTCCGCATCGCCCGTTGGCGGCGGAAGCCGGTTCACAATTGCTTCCAGAATGTCCGGCACGCCCAGGCCTGTCTTTGCGCTCACCGGAATCGCGTCCGTCGCGTCGATGCCCACCGCTTGCTCAATCGCTTCCTGCGTGCGCAGCACATCCGCGCTCGGCAGGTCGATTTTGTTGATGATCGGAATCACCTCAAGCCCGTGGCTGATCGCCAGATACGCATTCGCCAGCGTCTGTGCCTCCACTCCCTGCGAGGCGTCCACCACCAGCAGCGCGCCCTCGCACGAGGCCAGCGACCGCGAGACTTCGTAGGAAAAATCCACATGGCCCGGCGTGTCGATCAGGTTCATTTGATACGTCTGCCCGTCCTTCGCCGGATACATCATCCGCACAGCATGGGCCTTGATGGTGATGCCGCGCTCGCGCTCCAGGTCCATCGCGTCCAGCACCTGCGCCTGCATCTCCCGCGCCGTCAGCGAGCCGGTCAACTCCAGCAGACGGTCGCTGAGCGTGGACTTCCCATGGTCGATGTGCGCGATGATCGCGAAATTGCGAATGTGCTTGTTGTCCATGTAGAAAAAAGAGGCGGGAGAAACTGCTCCAATGCCTCAGTTTATCATTGCGATCAGGCGCAAATCGCACCCCGCGCCGCTGTCTTCAGGGTGCAAAGTCATACAATAATTTTTACGGAGCGGATTGAGAGAACTCGATCAGGCTTTCGTCCTACAGATTACATGGTTGTTTTCCGAGCCGCTCTTCCTGTCGCTCTCGCCGCGCTGCTGTCCGTTGCCGCGCCCGCTCAGTCCACTCCAAAACCCGCTCCGCCGTCCGTCGTTCCGTCCGCCGCGCAAACCGCCAGGGCGCGCCGCATCGCGCAGATCATCCAAAACGTCGAAGTTGCTTACCAGAACGGCATGTCCAATTATCACGACGGCCATCTGGCCGCCGCCAAAGACAGCTTTGACTACGCCGTCGATCAAATGCTCACCTGCGGGCTCAGCATCAAGGACAATCCCGACCTCACCGCCGAGTTCGACCGCATTGTGGACGCCGTGAACACGCTGGAGATGGACGCGCTCAAGCAGGGCAACGGCCTTGCGCCTCCGTCCGAGCCAACTCCGGTTGACGTGGCCAACGCCGTCACGTTTCCTGTTGACCCAACCATTCGCGCCGAGGCCACCGCGCAGTTGAAGACCACGCGGTCGGACCTGCCGCTCGTCATCAATGATTACGTCGCCAGCTACATCAATTTCTTTTCCAAGAGCAAGGCCGGACACGCCACCATCGTCGCTTCGCTCGATCGCGCCGGGCGTTACAAGGACATGATTGAGCGCGTGCTTAAGCAGGAAGGCGTGCCGCAGGACCTGATCTATCAGGCGGTGGCCGAATCCGGATTCCGCCCGCAGGTAGTCAACCGCCGATCCGGCGCCGGCGGCATGTGGCAGTTCATGCCCGGAGACGATCACGCGCCGCCGCGGAGCGCCTGGTACGACGAGAGGTTTGATCCCGTCGCCGCTACACACGCTTATGCAAAATACATGAAGTATCTTTACAGCCAGTTCGGTGACTGGTACCTTGCCATGGCCGCCTATGACTGGGGCGCGGGCAATGTGCAGAAGGCCGTGCAGCGCACCGGCTTTGCCGATTTTTGGGAGCTTTACAAGCGCAACAATCTCCCCGCCGAAACCAAGAACTACGTCCCCATCATTCTCGCCGTCACCATCATGGCAAAAAATCCCAAACAGTATGGGCTCGACGACCTCACTCCCGATCCGCCGCTTGTCGAGGACACGGTGCAGACCAATCACAGCGTTGGCCTCGCTCTCGCCGCCGACCTCGTGGGCGCGACACCGCAGGAACTTGCCGCGCTGAACCCGGCGCTGCTGCGCGGGGCCACGCCGCCGGATGAAACCTATAACCTGCATCTGCCCGCCGGCACCAAGGCTCTCTTTGAAAAACGCATCGCCGGTATTCCTGCCGACAAACGTCACTATTGGAGATACCAGACCCTCGCCGACAATGAAACGCTGGAAGATGTCGCGAAAAAATATCATGTGTCGCTGGCCTCGCTTGAGGAAGTGAATGATCTCAGTTCCGCGGCCGACATTAGCGATGTTGATGCCGTCGTCGTTCCCGTAACTCCTCGCTCCGCGTCGCTCGGAGCAAGCTACTATCGTGTGCGCCGCGGAGACACGCTCATCTCCATCGCGGACCGCTTCAATGTTTCCGTCGAGCAATTGCGCGCGTGGAACCATCTGCGTGGTCCCTACATTCGAGTGGGCCATCGTCTTCGCGTCGCTGAGCCCGCGCATGTTGAGCGCTCGCGATCATCACGGCGCAGATCTTCGCATCACACCACACGGCGTTCGCGAACGCGCCACAGCGCCTCGCACAAGACTCGAAAAGGGAAGTAACGCGACGCGAAACGACGGTACTGCGACTAAAAATGATTGCGCGGGAACGAAATTGCTTGCGTTTTCATGGCGAGTCGTTGCATGGTGTTGCTATAATTCGCGGCGCGGGGTTATATTCTCAACGCGGTAGGGCATCTTCTAAAAATGATGCCGGAGGGTTATGGCAATGCAGAATGATCGCAGATATTACATGCGCGGCGACAGCGACTTTGAACCCGAAACCGAAGCCTTCCCGGAGGACCTGGAAGACAACTTCGATGAAGAGGAAGAAGAAGAGGTGTCGGTTTCGCTCTCTTCTGACGATGATGATCTCGTGAGCGAGGAAGACGAAGAGCAGCCGGTCCCGGCAGCGGAACCGGGTGCCGTCATCGAGCCGCCAATCTCGGAACATAGGCTGCGGCCCGCGGCAAAAAAGGCCGCACCAAAGAAGGCGAAGAGGGCCGCGAAGAAAACTGCCAAAAAGGCCCCGGCGAAGAAAGCCGCGAAAAAATCTCCGGCGAAGAAATCCGCCAAAAAAGCTTCGGCCAAAAAGGCCGTAAAGAAATCTGCCGCTAAGAAGAGCAGTCGAGGCGCAGGCGGCAGAGGGGCTGCGAAAAAATCCGCAGCGGCAAAGAAGGGCGCCGGCAGTAAAAAATCAACGAAGAGAGGTAATCCTTTGGCAGTTAAGAAAGCAGCAAAGAAGGCGGCCAAGAAGGCTCCGGCCAAGAAGGCGGCAAAGAAGGCAACAAAGAAGGCTCCTGCAAAGAAGGCCGCGAAGAAGGCGGCAAAGAAATCCTCAAAGAAGTAACCAACCCGTAACACAGAGGCAAGCAAAAGAGCCTGGCCACGCGGCCGGGCTTTTTTGCGCCCAAAATCAGGTTCGTCCAGTTACGAGACAGGCGCATAACCCCGCAATCGGGGTCCTTACGGGGAAAGGGTGAAGGCCCGAAATCCATCCCGTCCAGCTTCCCGGTCACGATTATCTGTGGAAACTGCGGGCCTTGGCCTGAATCTTGAGTTACTGAAGTAAGTGCCGGTTGCTAAGGGACAAAATATCTAGCAACCACTTTGGAATGTATGAAGTACAAAAAATCTCCGGCAATTCGACGGCCCAATCGGGCTGGGGCGATTGGCACCGCTCTCTCGCGCTCACCCCAATCTCCACAACTTTTCCACAGTCGTGCCGCGCCTGACGGATTCTTCCGCCGCGCACCGCCCAAAAGTGAAGGCCCTGGTTTCCCAGGGCCTTCCGCCAGCGGAAAGATATGCTTACTTGGGACTGGTGCTCGACTTGCGTGCCGGCACATGAGAGGTTGGCGCGGACGGAACCGAGGCTGGCGCCGCGACACCGGACTTCACGTTGTAGGCGTCAATCACGGCCTTGGTGATGTCCGTGGTTGGGCGGTGCCAGAGTACGGCCGGAGGCGCGGAAGGGCTGGCTGACGAATCCAGTACAACGCCGAAGCCGTTCTCGCTGGCGTAGCTCTGGAGCACGCCGTAGACCTTCTCGGCCAGTTGCTGGTAAGCCTGCTGCATCTGCTGCTGATAGTCCTGGCTGGCGTCCTCGCCGTCGCGCTGGAAGGTCTTTTCCTTCGCATCAATTGCCTGAGTCCGGCTCTGGCGCTCGGCGTCGCTCAGCTTGTCGCCCGCGGTCTGGAGTTCTTTCTTCAGCGTATTGATCTCATCGGACTCGGTCTTGAGCTGCTGCCGCTTCGGCTCGAACTTCTGCTGAATATCGGCAATGCTCTTCTTGCCCTCGTTGGTCTGGAACACGGCGGCTTCAAAGTTGATGACCGCGACCTTGGTGGTGCCCGTGGGCGCGGCGGTGGTCGTGGCGGGAGCGGCGGGTGTGGCTGGCTGGGCCACAGCGCTCAGGCAGAAGCCTGAAATGAGCAGGCAGGTTATGGGCAACGAACGCGAAATTACACGCTTCATGTGGATTTAAGATTCCTCCGGTTTGGATCAGATCGTCCGCGCTTGCGGAAGCGAACATCGCTTCCTGATCCAGCCGCTGCGTTGTTCGTAGAGGCGGTTTCCATCCCGCAAAGGGCTGGAAGGCAAGACGAGAAACGATCAGAAGACATTCTCAGGACTGAGCGAATTATAGGAGGGGCGGGAACCACCGTCAATGGCAGCGGCGCCCGCCTCCCCCAGGTTAGAACGTTGTGCTTACGGCCAGCCGGAACGTCTTTCTCGGCTCCCGCAGTTGATAAAGCGAGCCATAGGCCTGCTGCGCCTGCGCATAGCTGTAATCGCCCGCGCCGCCTGCCGGGAACATGCTCCGGGTAATCAGGTCCTGCGTGTGGAAGTCCTCCTCCAGCCGCAGCGGGTTGTAGGCATAGTAGAGCCGGAACGGCGCGTTGATGATCGGCATCATTACGTCGATTTCCGCCCCGACCGACATGCGCGGAACAAAGTTCGTTCCGGCAATGGGATCAATCGTGCGGCTGAACTGGATCGGCACGCCGCCCTGGCAGGCCCCGTTGTTGTAGTTCGGGCATCCATACAGCGGCGAGTTCAGCACCGAGATACCCGCCGGGCTTTGTTTCAACTGGCTCTTGTCCAGCGCCATGTCCATGCCAAAGTCGTCGAAGAAGTTGAAGCTGGCTGTCCGCGCGTAAATCGGAATCCGGTATTCGACGTTGGCTGTGAAGCTTGCGTCGCCGCCGATCGAAGCAATCCCGTAGACCGGAATCGGGACTTTGATCGGCCCCAGGCTCGGGTTCGTCGGATCGCGCGGCACCGTCGTGCCGTCGGGATTGGTCAGGTTAAACAGCACCCGCGTCGGAACAAACCCGTAGGGCGTCGCCGAGCGGATATCGAACCCGCGCAGGTCCGCTTCGCCGCCGGTATAGAAGCGGTTGAAAGGCGGCGCCACATCGCCGCTGATGCCGCGGATATACTGCGCCTGCAAGCGGTACGCGAACACGTTTCGCCCGTCAGGGTTGAACTTCAGCCCCTTGATGGGGCGGAAGGCCTTGAACTCGATCAGCGGCTGGATGTACCGCACGTTGCCCCATAGGCCGGCAATCTGCAAATCGGCGGCAATCGAATGACCGGTATGCGGAAGGTAATTCGAGTCCAGCTTGTTCTCGGTGTAGCTCAGCATGATCGAGCTGGTCACGATGCCTTCCAGCGCGTTCTGCCCCTGAATGCCGCTGCGGAATGCCAGCGTCTGGAAGAAGTTGCTGGAGGCCGCGCTGTAGGTCTTTACCGAGGAATTGTTCAGGCTATAGGTGATGCCGATGCGCTTGAAGCTGTGCTTGATCGGATAGCTGGCCGAAACCGTGAAGCCGGTCGCGGTCTGATCATATTTCTGCAACAGCGACTGCGTCGCGCTCGACAGATTGTCCGGGTTCCCGCCCGCCAGCTTGTAATTCTTGCTGGCGTTGTAGTCGTACTTGCTGTTGAAAACCTGGAAGCCCAGATTCAGCGGCTGGTTATGAATGTAAGGCTCATCAAAGCCGAACTTGAAGTTCCGCGACACGTCGCCGATGTTGGCCTGCAGGGTCAGGGTTTCGCCCATGCCAAGGAAATTATTGGTCTGGTAATTCAGCCCCAGGAACGACCCTCCCAGCCCGCTCACGCCGCCATTCAGGCCAATGGAGTTCTTGCCTTTCTCTGTCACTTTCAGCAGCAGGTCCACCGTGCCGTTTTCCGCGTTCTGGTGCGTCTCCGAATCCTGTTCCACCTTCAGCGGATTGAAATAATCCAGGTGGTTCAGCCGCTGGATGCTCAACTCCCACAGCTTGCTGTTGTAGACCTGGCCTTCCTGCAGCGCCAGCTCGCGGCGAATCACATAGTCGCGCGTGACCGTATTGCCCTGAAATTCGATCCGCGACACATAGAACGGCTTGCCTTCATCGATATCAACATTGAAGCTGACCGTCTTGTTCGCCTCATCGTAGTGAGGCGTTGGAATCGCAACAAAATTGATGTACCCCAGCGTTCCATAGGCCTTTTGGAGATTTTGCAGACCCTTCCCGAATTTGGTGGCGTTGAAAATGTCGCCGTCTTTGATTGCAAACTGCGCGCGCAGCGCCTTCTCGTTTGTCACCGCCTTATTGCCGGTGAACGTAATGCCCGATAGCCGGTAGCGCCCGCCCTCATCAATCGGCATCGTAATGTCGATGCGCTTGCCCTTCTTGGGGCGGAAGGTGAATAGCGAAAGCCCGGTCTCATTGCGCAGATGCGTCTGTGGCTCGCCCACGGCGGCCTTAATGTATCCACGGTCGCGATACGCCTGCCGCACGCGCTCGGAATCCTCTTCAAGCTTGCTGGCGTCGTAGACCCGGGGGAACAGGCTCTCGAAAAAGATGGAGTGGGGAATCCCGATAGGCCGCAGGTTCTTCATCGCCTCCCGCAGCACCCGCGACTTTACGTGCTCATTGCCGGTAAAGCGGATTTTGCCCACCATCACCTTCGGGCCTTCCTTCACGTCGAAGGTCAGCGACACCGACGCCGGAGGAATCTTCTTAATATCGGCCTTGATCGTCGCAAACTGCCGCCCGTGCTCGCTCAGCATCTCCTTCAGCACGTCGATGGCATGGGCAATGCGCGTCGGGTCGTACTTGCTCTCCTGCGAGATGCCGACCTTTTCTTTCTTGAACCGGTCCAGCACGTCCGAAACCGTGACTGAGTTCAGCCCCTTATAGTGGATCTCGCGGATCGTCGGCTTCTCCGTCACGTACACATTCAGGACCACGCCCTTCGGCGTGTCTTCCTTGTCAATGCGGACATTCTCGAAATACCCGGTGTTCCACAGCGAGTTGAAGTCGCGCTCCACTGTCAGCGGATCGTAAGCCTCATTCACCCGGCTGAACATGCGCGCCAGAATCGTCTCTTTGGGAATCTCGCGGTTGCCGATCACCCGGATCTGCACGATGGTGTTCGGCTGCTGCGCCCATCCCGGCAGCGTGAATACGCAGCAAAGCAGGAGAAGGAGTGGCAGCGTGCGGCGCGTGGAACGGCGCAAACTCTGGCTCATTTGGATTTGAGAGCTTACGCCCTCGCGTTCTACGGGAAAGATAGGCACACCCTCACTGCAAAAAATCAGGCCAATTCTGCGCAAAATGCGATTATATGGGACGGATGGGGCGTACCCCAACTCCGCGAATCTGTGTGATGCCCTATTCAGCATCAGACGGAGGCCGCGGCCCATGCGTAAGCACGGGCAATTCCCATTTCTCGCATTGCGTTCCACTCTCCACAGGCAAAGGCGCAGTCCACCGCCACTGGCGTTTTCCGTGCGGCCAATCGCTTGTAGGAAATCCGACTCCTAGTCTAATGGAAATTGGAAGATGAGGCATTCCCCGCCGTGTACGAATAGTGAACCCCGGCACGAATACCGGTTATTCGTGCCCTGGTCCCTGTGCCTCGGTTCCTGGGCCCTGGGTTTTTCTCACTTCCACCAGCGTGGAATAAAACGTCGGCCCGCCGCCCAGGTCTGTGAGCCGCTGCGAGGTCAGCAGGTTCACATTGTTCCCGCCCTCGGAAAGCTTGTTCCACTGGAGCCGCGCCGCCACTACTCCCTGCGGAACCGAATCCATCACCTTGGCCGTCAACTCAATCCTGCCCCGCGCGTTGAAAACTTCCACGCGGTCGCCCTCGCGAATTCCGCGCGCCGCCGCGTCCCCGGCATGAATCTCCAGCACGCCCATCCGCCCGTTTTCCAGCTTTTGATGGCCGGGCAGATTCGCGAACGTCGAGTTGGTGTAGTTGTCCGCCTTGCGCGGCAAAAACTCCAGCGGATACGCATTCGCCGCCCCAAACCGCGACTCTGTCGCCGGAACATATCCCGGCAACGGATCCAGTCCCTCCGCCGCCAGCGCTTCGGAATAAAACTCCACCTTGCCGCTGGGCGTTCCGAACCCGCCCTCGGCGAACGGCAGAAAATTCCCGCCCGCCGCCTCTTCCGCAAATTTCAGCCGGATATGCCCTCCGGCCTCCTCCAGCGACTCGGCGGTGATCCCGGCCATCACCTCCGGCTGCTGCTTGCCCCGCCACAGCGCCTGCGCGATCAGGTCGTCCGTAGTGTCCTCAAAGCATGGCTCCGTGAAGCCCATCCGCTGCGCAAGCTGCGAGAATACCCACACATTCTGTCTCGCTTCGCCCAGCGGCTCAATCGCCTTGTTGGAGAGTCCCACGTAGTAGTGCCCATACGCGCCCTGCACGTCCTTCTGTTCCAGGAACGTTGTCGCTGGAAGAACCACATCCGCGTAATCCGTCGTGTCGGTAAAAAACTGCTCGTGGACCACCGTGAACAGGTCCTGCCGTGCCAGCCCGCGCAGCACCTGTGCTTGATCGGGAGCAATCGCCGCTGGGTTCGAGTTATAGACGAACATCGCCCGCACGCGGGGCCTGTCCAGCTCCGTCAGCGCATGGCCCAGCCGCGCCATGTTCACCACGCGCGCCGGACGGCCCAGCGGACTCGCCAGCATCAGGTCGGGCCGCTCCATCGTCTGCTTGTCAAACTGGAACGCTCCGCTGGTCGAAAGCTGCAACCCGCCACCCCGATGCTTCCACGCGCCAATGAGCGCCGGAAGCATCATCACGGCCCGCGCCGCCGCCCCGCCGTTCTCGCACCGCTGGATGCCGTAGTTCAGCCGGATCACCGCCGGCTCAGTTTCTGCATATTCATGGGCCAGCCGCTCAATGTCGCCTGCCGCAATTCCCGTCCACTGCGCCACACGCGACGGAGCATACTCCAGGGCCCGCTCCCGCAACTGTTCGAACCCGTGCCCATGCCGCGCTACATAGTCGCGGTCGTAAAGCCCATCGCGAAACAGCACGTGCATCATGCCCAGCGCCAGCGCCGAATCCGTTCCCGGCCTAATCGCGATGTGCCAGTCCGCCGCCTGCGCAGTCCGCGTCCGGTAAGGATCGATCACCACCAGCTTCGCGCCGTTGCGCCGCGCTTCCTCAATCAGCGGCCACAGGTGAATATTGTTCCCATGCACATTCGCGGCCCAGGCAATGATGTATCGCGCGTAGCGAAAATCCTCCGTGTCGGTTCCCAGCTTGCGCCCATACACAGCCACCAGCGCATCGCCGCCGGCCGTCGCGCAAATGGTGCGGTCAAGCTGCGAAGCTCCCAGCCGATGGAAAAACCGCCGGTCCATCAACCCGTAGCCCAGCACGCCAATCGTCCCCGCATAGGAATAGGGCAGTATCGACTCCGGCCCATACTCTTCGCTGATGGCCTTGAACCGCGCCGCGATCAGGTCCAGCGCTTCGCCCCAGGTGATCCGCTCGAACGCTTCGGCTTCGCTCCCCTGCGCACGCCGGCCTTTGGCCGCGCCCGCGCGCCGCTTCATGGGATACAGCAGCCGGTCCGGCGAATACACCCGCTCCAGATACTTCGCCACCTTGCCGCACAAAAATCCCTGCGTTACAGGATGATCAGGATCTCCCTGCACGCGCACGGCCTTGCCCGCCTCGTCTACCGTGACTAGCACGCCGCACGAGTCGGGGCAGTCATGCGAGCAGACGGTATGGACAGTGCGGAGGGGCATGGCTCGATT
>DASTXK010000093.1:0-7817 GCA_035765555.1 Acidobacteriaceae bacterium | reverse complement strand
TCAGCGTTCAGGTCGCGTTTTCAATTGAAGTCTGTTTCCTGCATCTCTTCTGTTTCCAAGGATGAACGAATGCATTCGTTTCGAGTATGGGCGCCGCGGGCTGAGCGTGTGGATGTGAAAGTTGGGGAGCGGGCGTATCCGATGGCGCAGTGCGGCGGAGGATGGTGGGAGGCCGGCGTGGATGCGGCTGGGCCGGGATCGGATTATGGATTTGTGTTGAACGGCGAGGGCCCGATCCTGCCGGATCCGCGCTCGCTGTGGCAGCCGAATGGCGTGCATGGAATGTCGCGCATTCTTGACCAGAGCGCGTTCGCATGGACGGACAGCGATTGGCGCGCGCCCGCGCTGAAAGAAGCGGTTATTTACGAGCTTCACGTTGGGACGTTCACGTGCGAAGGCACCTTCGCGGCGGCGGAAGAGCGGCTTGAGTATTTGCAGACGCTTGGCGTCACTCATGTGGAACTGATGCCGGTGGCGTCGTTTCCCGGCGCGCGTGGATGGGGCTATGACGGCGTGGACCTGTTCGCTCCGCAGGAGGCGTACGGCGGGCCGCAGGGGCTAAAGCATTTTGTCAATGCGGCGCACGCGCACGGGTTGGCCGTGCTGCTGGACGTGGTCTACAACCACCTAGGTCCTTCGGGAAATTATCTGGCGCGGTTCGGGCCGTACTTTACGTCGAGCCACCACACTCCGTGGGGAGATGCCGTTAACTTTGAGGAAGCAGGAAGTCACGAGGCGCGGCGGTTCTTTATCGACAATGCGAAGATGTGGCTGCGCGATTATCACTTCGATGGGTTGCGGCTGGACGCGGTCCACGCTTATGTGGACCGCTCGGCGATTCGCTTTATGGAGCAGCTTGGGGCGGAGGTCCATGCGCTGCAAACCGAGACTGGCCGCAGCTATGTGGTGATTGCCGAGAGCGACCTGAACGATCCGCGCCTGGTTGTAGGGCCCGAGCGCGGCGGCTACGGGCTGGACGCGCAATGGAGCGACGATTTTCATCACGCGCTGGTGACGCTGCTGACCGGCGAGCGCAGCGGATACTATGGGGATTTCGGCTCGATGGCCGATCTTGCGAAGGCGCTACGTGAGGTGTTTGTCTATGATGGCCGCTATTCCGCGTATCGGGACCGCATTCATGGGCGCCCGGTGAAAAGCCTTCCGTCATGGCGATTTTTGGGCTTCGCGCAAAATCACGATCAGGTGGGGAATCGCGCGAAGGGTGAGCGGTTGAGCGCGCTGACCTCTGTGGGGCGCGTGAAGATTGCGGCGGCACTGGTGATGGCCTCTCCCTTTGTGCCGCTGATTTTTCAAGGCGAAGAGTGGGCGGCTTCGTCTCCATTTTTGTATTTCACCGATCACGAGCCGGATTTAGGCAAGCTCGTCTCCGAGGGACGCAAGCAGGAGTTTGCCGCCTTTGGATGGAATCCGGAGGAAGTTCCCGATCCTCAGGACGAGGCCACCTTCACGCGCTCGCGGCTGCGCTGGGACGAAATTGCCGAGCCGGAACACGCGGGCGTGCTGGCCTGGTATCGCGAACTGATTGCGCTGCGGCGCTCGGTGCCGGATTTTGTTTCCGGCAATGTGGAGGTGGAATTCAGTGAGGAAGCGGGCTGGCTGAAGCTGCGGCGCGAGCGGCTTCTGATTGCGTTCAGCATCGCGCCGGAGCCGGTGCGGCTTCCAATTCCAAAGCGCGCGCAGCTTTTGTTGAAGTCATCCGAAGAAGTATCGCTCGAAGCGGGCTCGCTGGAGCTTGCTCCCGACTCTGTTGCGGTGCTGCGTATACTTTCCTAACATGACCACGGTAGAGTTTTCAGGACTCATTTTTCTCAGCTCGCTCGCGGCGGGGCTGCTGGGCGCGCTGACCGGGCTGGGCGGCGGAGTGGTCATCGTTCCGGTGTTGACGCTGCTCTTTCATGTGGACATTCGCTACGCGATTGGCGCGTCACTGGTTTCGGTCATTGCAACTTCCTCTGGTGCGGCGGCGGCCTATGTGCGCGAAGGCTACTCGAACGTGCGCATTGGCATGTTTCTGGAAATCGCCACCACGCTGGGCGCAGTGCTGGGGGCGTGGCTCACGACGCGCGTTCCCACCAACGCAATCGGCTTCATCTTTGCCTTGGTGCTTTTGTACTCGGCGGTGGCGTCGTGGCGGAAAAAGGAGTCGCACGCGGGAAACACCCGCCCCAACAAGCTTGCCGAAAGGCTGCGGCTGTGCGGCAGCTTTCCGGTGGTGGGCGGCAAAGAAGAATACGTGGCGCAGCACGTTCCGGCGGGCTTTGGATTGATGTTCAGCGCGGGCACACTCTCTGGCTTGCTGGGCATCGGCTCGGGCGCGGTGAAGGTGCTGGCCATGGACCAGGCCATGGGCTTGCCATTCAAGGTTTCGACGACGACCTCGAATTTTATGATCGGCGTAACGGCGGCGGCGAGCGCGGGCATTTATCTGAGCCGGGGATACATTGCTCCGGAGTTGGCAATGCCTGTGATGCTGGGCGTGTTGGCCGGCTCGCTCACGGGCGCGAAAATTCTGGTTCACGCGCGCGTCAACACGCTACGGCTTTTGTTCGCGCTGGTCATCGTGGCGCTGGGTGTGGAGATGCTGCTGAACAGCATTGCGGGGAGGCTGTGATGCGGCTCACGGATGAGAAGCTGGACATTGCGATTGGGCGTACGCTCCAGGGTGGAGTGCTGCTGGCAGCGCTGATTGTGCTCATCGGCGGCGTGATGTATCTGCTCGGCGTTTCCGGCCCGCGCCCCGACTACAGCCACTTCCACGGTGTGCCGGAACACCTGCGCACGCCTTCCGGAATATGGCGCGGAATTATCCACGGCAGTTCGGAAAGCGTGATTCAGCTTGGGCTACTCGTGCTGATCGCGACCCCAGTGGTGCGGGTCATCCTTGCGGGAGTGGGCTTTCTCATGGAGCGTGACCGGCTCTACTTCTGGGTAAGCGCGATTGTGCTGGCCGTGCTCTGCTACAGCCTGTGGCACATTCGATAGTCCGGAAGGCTGTCGGCGTGACAGACAGTAGCTTCGTATTCTGCGTTCAGGGAACTGCGCGCAGGTATCCACCGATAGGTTGGTTTGTTGAAGAGCGAATGGCGGTCGATCATTTGTCGTCTGGTTTCCGGAAACGGCGATACTCCAAACTCCATGCCTCGCGCCAACGTCTGCCCACTCCAGGGAGCGTGCGTTCGGGAACGATTTTCGTCCCATATGCCCAGCCAGGGAAAATCTGAAGTGCGCCATCGGTAGGTGATTGCGGTTTTCAAAGTCGGAGACCAGGCCGTGAAGAATGAGAACGGCCGGGATTCATCCATAAGGTAAGCGGCGTAGCCTCCGGAGCTGTTCGCATCGCTCAAAATTTCGGGCTCAGTTGGGTTGAGATGTGCCGACGAGACATCATCGGGAAAAGATTCAAGTTGCCCCGCCGGCCACAGTGGGCTGGTGCCGGCAAGAAACTGGGTCCGCCCACTCTCAAGAAACGGCGGCCCCAGCGTGACGTGCTCCGTCCACGCGATGGGACGGTCGAGGGTAGCTAAATTGGTGACTCTTTCCTGAAACTTCACAGTGTTGCCGACCAGGTGGATTTTCCTCTCAAACTCGAGCTGCGCGTTGGGGAGCGTGCAACGGCATAGCAGGCCATTTGGAATTTCGGAGATCGCCCACGATACGACTCCGGCTTCACCATGAAGGCCGAGGCCGGCGGCTTCCTCTTCCGGCGAGGGCGGCCCGAACATATCGACACAGAGGCTATGCCCCATGATGCCGGCGAGCAATTTTCCATTGGGGGCGTCGCCGTATTCCAACGTGTGAGCGGGAGTCCATGACGAAACCTCGACGGAAGGCCAGGGCGGGATCCACAGCGGGTTGACGCCTGCGCGCTTCTCGGTAATTTCCGCGATGTGTCCTCCTTCTTCGAGGATGGTCAGGCGAATCGATTCATTTTCGATTTGCACCGCGCGGCGGGAATGGAATTGAGTTCGGAGTATTGGGTTTCCTCGCTTCCTAATTCGCCGCCGTATGCAGTGCGTACACCTGCCGCGCCCGCCAATATGGCCGGGGAATGCGCGTGTAATGGACCGAGCCGGAGATGATTTGCACCGGCTTGCCGTTGACGATGAAATGTCCATTGGCGGCGCTCACGGTGCGTGGATGCTTTGGGGCGGCTGCTGCGCACATCGGCCCCAGAAGCAGCAACACCAGAACGCTGCGCGCACACAGGGAGGGCTTGAAGTTACGGAAGAATTTCATGAAGGCTGAGGTTCCCTCATGCAATTATGCATCTTTGAGAACCCGCGCCCAGAAAGCGATGTTTTCCGCGTTTGGTTGAGTGGGCTGATTGAACGCCGCGAGTTGGATGGCGAAGTTTCCGATGGCTGAGCTTTCGACGTGTCCTGTTGATACGGCGATTCCGGAAGCCTGTTCGGTGAGCCGGTTGAGAAATTGATTGCGGCTGCCTCCGCCGACGATGAAGACTTCATTGGGTCGAGTGGGGAGGGCGGAAAGTATCTCCGCATAACGCGCGGCGAGGCTGTGAAAGATGAGGCTGGCGAAGGCGGGCGCGAAAGAGGGAGATTCGGGCAGCGCGGCCAGGCCGAGTCGCCCCCGCTGAAGGTTGATGCGGTGAGGCATGTCGCCGGGCAGGAGTAGTTCCGGATCATCGACCTGAAGCAGCGGGCCGGGCGGGGGGAGTTTTTCCGCGTCGGCAATGAGGGAGTCGAGTTCGAGTGATGCTCCCTGTTCGCGCCATCGCTTCATGCACTGCGAGAGCAGCCACATGCCGTTGACGTTCACGTGAAAGCAGATGCCTCCTCCGGCGACCCCGAGGTTCGTAAAGCCGCGCTCGCGAGCATTGTCTTCTGCGCAGGCGCGAGGCAGAACGGCGCCGACGAGAGACCACGTTCCGGAACTGATGTAGGCCCAATTGCTGTGGCCAGCCGGAATGCCAGCGATTGCGGAAGCCGTGTCGTGACAGGCGGGAGCGATAAGTCGGGTATTGCAAAACGCCGGAAGCGCGGCCAGCGGGCCGGAGAGCCTTCCAAGATTAGTGCCGGAGGGAACGAGTTCCGGCGCGGCAGCGAGGTCGAGTCCGAGGGCGGAGAAAATCTCCGGGCACCAGTTTTTGGTGTTGAGATCGACAAGGCCCGTGTGCGTGGCATTCGTATATTCAGAAACCTTGCGGCCGCCGAGCCGGTGAAGAATGTATTCGGGCAAATTGGTCCAGGGCGCGCTGGGGCTGATGCCTGTGGCGTTGTCGGCGCAGAGCTGGTAGAGAGTGTTGAGGCTGAGACTCTGAACTCCGGTAAGTTGATACAGGCGCTCTGCGCTGATTTTCTGAAGCGCGTGCGCTTCAGCGGCAGCGTTGCGAGGGTCGCGATAGCAGAAGGGCGGCGCGAGCGGCTGTCCGTCGGGGCTGAGCCGGACATAATCGACGGCCCACCCATCGACGCCGATGGAGGCGATTCCTTCGGGAGCGAGAGCGGCTGCGCGGCGAAGTCCTTCGTTGATTCCTGACCAGATTGCGTCGAGGTTCCAACGGAGGTCGTTGCCGCATTGCACTGGCCCGTTGGGGAAGCGGTGCGCGAGCGTGACTTCAGGAGCATCGCCGTTCCAGCGCAAAAGCGAGACACGGCAGCTTTCCGCGCCGAGATCAATGGCGACAACGGCGCGGCGTTCAGGCTTCATCGCAGGAACGCCTCGACGAGACCTCCGTCAACCGGAATTAGATGTCCCGAAGTGCAGCGGGACTGGGGTCCGGCGAGAAAAAGAATGGAGTTGGCGCAATCGACTGGATCGATGGGCTGATGAGTGAGGGTCCGCTTGGCGTAGAAGCCGGCGAGGAGGTTGCGGAGTTCGTCGTCGCTGGAGGCGGGATCAAAGGTAATGTTGTATTTCGTCAAAGAAGCGATAACGCGGTCGCGAGGAAACATGGTCGAGCCCTTGACGACGGTTGCGGGACTGATTCCGTTGACGCGAACTTTGGGAGCGAGGCTGACGGCCAATTCGCGAATGAGATGGCTGACGGCGGCCTTGCTCACGTCGTAAGCTTCGCTGCCGCGCTTGGCGACAACGGCGTTGGCGGAACTGGTGAGGACGATGGAAACGTGGAGGTTTTGGTCGGCGAAGATTTTGGCGGCCTCATCGACGAGGAGGTGGTTGGCCGTGACGTTGATCACCAGCGTGGAGGCCCACTGCGCGTCGCTGATGCGGCCATTGGGAGAAGAGGGGAAGAGCGCGGCGGTGTTGACGAGAATGTCGATGCCGCCATAGTTGGAGACGGTCTGTCGAATCGCCTGCTGGATGGCTTCGCGATCCGTGATGTCGATGGGGAGGGCCAGCACGCTTTCTTTTCCAGCGGCGGGAGAGGCTTCGCGCAGCGTCTGCTTTGCGGCCTCAAGGTCGCGGTCGGCGATAATGACGTGCGCACCGCGCTCGCAGGCAAGGCGGGCCACTTCGCGCCCTATGCCGCTGCCTCCGCCGACAACCAGAGCGATATGGCGGCTGAGTTCCTTTTCGGGGGGCTGACGGCGGAGCTTGGCCTCTTCGAGCGCCCAGTACTCAATGCGAAATGCCTCGGAGAGTGGCAGCGCAACGTAATTGGAATGGACCTGAAACTGAGACGTATCGGCGGCGGGGCCCTGCGGGAGCGTCGCGGGCGGGTTTCCGGATTGAAGCGACGACGCGCCTTCCATCACGTGAATGGCGTTGACGTAGAACTCGCCGGTGATGCGGGACTCGGTTTTGTTCTTGCCGAAGCTGAACATGCCGACGCCGGGAACGAGTACGACGGTCGGGTTCGAATCGCGCAGCGCCGGCGAGGAGGAATCCGCGAACTGGCGGTAATAGGCTTCGTAATCGCGGCGATAGCCTTCAAGCGCGGCGTCGATTTTTGAGCGAAGAGACTCGACATTTTCAGACGGGTTCCAGGGCACGTGCAGCGGACGAATTTTTGTGCGGACGAAGTGGTCGGGGCAGCTTGTGCCAAGATAGGCCAGCCGTTCCGCGTCGCGGGAGTTGACGAAGCGAAGGACTTCTTCCGATCCGGTGAAGGTACCGATGAGGCGCTTTTGGGCGGAGACTCGACCACGAATGTAAGGGAATATCGCCAACGCGATTTCGTTCTGGTCGCGCCGAGTTTCGACCAAAGGGCCGCCGAAGAGCTTGCCGCCGAGCTTCTCAATGTGCTCGACAACGAACTGCCCAAGCTGGTCAATGATGGCGAGGGTGCTGCGGTAGCACTCGCGCGGGGTGTCGCCCCAGGTGAACAGCCCGTGGCCGCCGAGGACGATGCCGTCGCAGCCGGAATTTTCGGTAGCGGCTTTGCGGAGCATCATTCCAAGCTCGAAGCCGGGGCGCTGCCAAGGGAGCCAGACGAGATGATGGTCAAAGCGCTGGTTGAATTCGTCCATTTTTTCGCGACCATTGGCGGCGGCCGCGAGCGCGATGCCCCAGTCGGGATGGAGATGGTCCACGTGCGGAAAAGGCAGGAAGCCGTGCAGAGGCGTGTCAATGGATGGAGCGACGCTGTTGCGTCCAAATGCGCAAAGCGGGTAGAGGTCCACCATTTCGTCTTCAAACTGGACGCCGCGATACCTGGACTCGAGCGAGAGCAGCTTGTCCAGATAAAGAGTGGCGAAGCCGCCGCGCTGGATGGTGCCGAGGTCTCCGCCGCTGCCTTTGACCCATAGAACTTTGCGCGGAGAGCCGTCGAGCGGGTCGGGCTGGTCGAACTTGGAGCTGGTGTTACCGCCTCCGAAATTGGTGATGCGAAGGTCGGAGCCGAGCAGGTTCGAGCGATAGCGGAGCAGGTC
>DASTXK010000092.1:0-4015 GCA_035765555.1 Acidobacteriaceae bacterium | reverse complement strand
CATAGCGCGGTCGGAGATAAGCGCGGCGCGGGCCAGGTAGCCTGAGTCCTCGAGCACCCCGATGAAGAGAAAGAGAAGCAGAATCTGCGGCAGGAAGACGAGGACGGAGGCGACGCCCTTCCAGATGCCGTCGATAAGCAGCGACTCGACCCAGCCGTTGCCGAGGACTGCGCCGACCTTGTCTCCGCCGGCGTTGAGGATGGCGCCGAATCCGTCACTGAGCGGCTGGCCGATGGTGAACACGACCTGAAAGACCGCGATGACGACGATGAGGAAGAAGAGCGGTCCCCAAACGCGGTGCAGCAGGATGCCGTCGAGTTTGCGGGTCCACTCGGAAGAGAGCGGAGCCTTGTATTTCGTCCGGGTGCTGATGCCGGTGGCCCACTGGCGATAGGAGCGGGCGTTGCCGACTACGGGCAGCTCCAGCCGTGTTGTGGGGCTGGCGAGCGGTGGGTGACTTTTGCTGTCGAGGAAATGCGTAATGGAGTCGAGTCCGGTGCCGCGCGTGGCGCTGATCTTCGCCACGGGCACGCCGAGTTCCCGCGCGAGAGCGAGGGTGTCGGCTTCGCCGCCGCGCGTCTCCATCAGGTCGCTCATGTTGAGCAGCACGAGCGTGGGCAGGCCGAGCGCGAGCACGGGCGCGGCCAGCATCAACTGGCGGCGCAGGTGGAGCGAATCAAGGACCAGCAGAATGGCGTCGGGCGCGGGCGTGCCGGGCATGGCTCCGTGGAGCACGTCAACGGCGACGCGGGCGTCTTCGGAGTAGGAGTCGAGGCTGTAGATGCCGGGAAGATCAATGAGGACGAGGTCGCTGCGTCCTATGCCGCTGAGTTTGCCGAAGTGTTGCTCGACCGTGACGCCGGGATAATTGGCGACCTTCTGGCGGAGTCCGGTGAGGCGGTTGAAGAGCGTGGACTTGCCGGAGTTGGGCGGGCCAACGAGGGCGACGGTGCGGATTTTTCCGGGCGCGCGCGGCGCAGGCGTGATGGAGTCGAGGACAGCGACGCCGGTTCCAACCGAGCAGCAATCGTTCATTGCGGGCCTTCCGGCTGTGGCGCGACACGAATGAAACGGGCGGTCTCGCGGCGCAGGGCGATTTCGAATCCGTCGATGGAGTAGACGGTGGGGTCGCCGGCGGGGGCGCGGCGAACGACAACGACGCGCGCTTCTGGAGCAAAGCCCATGTGCATGAGGTGGTGTCCAATCTCGTCGGGCAGATCGAGCGCTTCAACAACCGCCGCTGTCCCTACTCTCAGTTCGCTCAGTGCGCTCAAGTTCTGGTCCGCGTGAAGTTCGATGGGGGAATTCGTGTCTGTGGTTGATGATAACGCAAATAGGACTAAATTGCTCTGAGTTCGAGGGTTCGCTTGAGGTTGTCCGGTTTCGGACAGCGGTTTTCAAGGATGGACAGCGGTGGGCGTTTGGGTGAAGGTCGGAGCTTGCGGATTCAGCAACTTAGGGCTGCAATGGAGTGGGTATTCGATTGCTTCGCACACGACTGGTACTCTTTGGAGGCGAAATGCTGAACGATCTGAAATTTGCGTTGCGGCAGTTGCGGAAGAGTCCGGGGTTTACGGTGGCGGTTGTCGTCACCCTGGCGCTGGGGATTGGCGTGAACGCGGCGGTGTTCAGTATGGTGGATGGATTTATCCTGCGGCGGTTGCCTTATCCCGAGCCACAGCGCGTTGGCGCGCTGATGACGCACGCCCAGGGCATCGGACAAGATGGACAATTCCACACTGAGGAGGACGACAGTTTCGATACAGCGGACTGGCGGCTGGTATCGCAGAATGTTCCGGCGGTAACGGTAGCGGCCTGGGAAGGCGATGCGGAAGTAGGCCAGAACGGAGTGAACCTGAAGGCAGGATCAGATACGGGCGACGCGGTGAGGTTTGTTCACGCGACGCCGGTAACGGCCCACTACTTTCAGGTGCTTGGGATTCGTCCTTATCTGGGGCGGGAATTCACAGATGACGAGAGCCGTCCGGGCGGGCCGAAAGCGGTGGTGCTGAGCTATGGGCTGTGGCAGTCGATGTTCCACGGCAACCGCGACGTGCTGGGGCACGCAGTGGATTTGAAGGGCCAGCCTTATACGGTTGTGGGCGTGCTTCCTCAGAATGCGGCCACGCCGCAGAGCGCGGAGCTTTGGGATGTGTTGCAGCCGGGCCAGGGCGGCGCATGCAATGGATACGACTGCGGGATCCTGATGCGGCTGAAGCCGGGGGCAACGTGGCAGCAGGTGCAAACGGAGCTGAGCGCGCTCCATCCTTCCGCGGGAAACCACTCTCCCGGCATAAAGAAATGGTTTTATGCGCAGCCGATGCAGCAGTACCTGGGCAGCGATATGAAACCGAAGGTTCTGGTGCTGATGCTGGCCGTGGGGTTCATTTTGCTGATCGCGTGCGCGAACCTGGCCGGGTTGTCGCTGGTGCGGATTTCGCGCCGCACGCAGGAGTTTGCGACACGGCTGGCGCTGGGCGCGACACGGCTGGACGTGCTTCGTCAGGTTTGGGCCGAGAGCCTGCTGCTGGCAATTGTGGGCGCGGGGGGCGGGTTGATGCTGGCCAACGCGCTTCTTGCGGGCCTGTCGCAGCTATTACCGGCGTGGATGATTCCGCTGGGCGGCTTTGCGCTGGATGGGCGCGTGCTGACCTTCACTGTCGCGGCCACGGTGCTGACGACGCTGCTGTTCGGCGCGTTGCCCGCGCTGACGGCGCGGCGCATTGATTTGCGCGCGGCCATCGCTGAGAACAGCTATTCGGTTGCGGGCGGGTCGCGACGGCTGCGCTCGGCGCTGATCAGCGCGGAGGTTGCGCTAACTGTGATTCTGGTGGCGGCGTCAGGACTGCTGGTGCATACGCTGGTGCATCTGGAGACGCTGCCTCCGGGGTTCGATCCGCACAATGTGCTGACGGCCACGGCGTCGCTTGATGAGGCGCGTTATCACGATCAGGCCAACTTCCTTTCTTTGCTGAACGAAAGCATCGCCGCGATGAAGCGCATTCCCGGTGTCGAGAATGCGGCGGTGGGGCTGAGCGTTCCTTATCAGCGCGGGTTGAATTTGGGAGCGCGGCTGATGGATGGAAAGCATGCCGGGCAGAGCTATGGGGTCAGCACGGCGTATATCACCCCCGGATATTTTGCGACGCTGCGGATGCCGATTCTGGCCGGGCGCAGCGTGCGCGATGCGGATACCGCGAAGAGCGAGCCGGTGGCGGTGGTCAACGAAGCGTTTGCAGAAAAGTTCTTTGGAGGCCCCGATGCCGTTGGCAGGCACTTCAGCATGGGAATGGGAAGGACGAAGACCGCGCCCCCGATGACCATTGTGGGCGTGGTCGGCGACGTGACCAAGGTGCAGGGAATTGACCAAACCGCTCCTCTGGGGACAGAGCCGGTGTTTTATATACCTGCGACGCAGTTTCCGGCGGACGCTCTGGCCACAGTCCATCTTTGGTTTCAGCCGTCGTGGATTGTGCGCACGACAGGAAACGTTGCGGGACTCCGGGAAGCGATGCGAAAGGCAATGGCGGATGCTGATCCAAACCTGCCGATCTCCGGTTTTCATTCGATGGAAGAATTGATGGACCAGGAGTTGGAGACGCAGCGAATCGAAGTGCTGCTGTTGGGAGTGCTGGCCGGGCTTGCGCTGCTGCTTTCGGCGGTCGGCATCTATGCGCTGGTATCGAACCTTGTTGTGCAGCGGACGAGGGAGATTGGGATTCGCATGGCGTTTGGTTCCTCCGTTCAGCGGGCAATGGTGGAGATTGGATCGTCGGGACTCATTGCGGCTGGAGCCGGACTTGTCGCCGGAGTGGGGCTTTCATTTCTTGTTCTGCGTGCTTTGCGGAGCGAGCTTTATGGCGTGGGTGTTTATGATCCGGCGACGCTGGTGGCGGCCCCCGTGCTGCTGGCTCTAATCGCGCTGGTCGCAAGCCTGCTGCCAGTGCTGCGCATCAGCAGAATCGATCCAGCAATGACGCTGCGGAATGAGTAAGCGGTTCTGTTCCCCACTCAA
>DASTXK010000091.1:0-4297 GCA_035765555.1 Acidobacteriaceae bacterium | reverse complement strand
GCCCGGAAACATAATCGCCGAGCGGCTGCGCGGAGTAACGGCCGATGAAGACCGAGCCCGCGTTTTTGACCCAGGCGAGGTCCTCGGTCGCGTCGACCGTGAGGTGTTCCGGTGCGATGGCATGGGTGAGCGAGCGGGCTTCTTCGAGAGACGACGCGACAATTGCCGCTCCGTTGCGCGCGATGGACTCCGCCGCCGTGGTGTTGGTGCGGGCGCGCTGCTTCACGTTCGCGACTACGGCCTGCGCGAACGCGGCGCTGGTGGTGATGAAAATGGCCTGGGCGTCGGGATCGTGCTCGGCCTGCGCGACCAGGTCAGCAGCAATCTCGTCGGGGTCGCCCCGTTCGCTGGTGACGACGATTTCCGTGGGGCCGGCGAGCATGTCGATGGCGCAGTCGAAGGCGACCAGTTTCTTGGCCGCCGTCACGAACGCGTTTCCGGGGCCAACGATCTTGTCCACGCGGGGAATCGACTCCGTGCCGTAGGCCAGCGCGGCAATGGCGTGTGCTCCGCCGAGCCGGTAGAACTCGGTAATGCCGAGCAGGGCCGCCGCCGCCAGGGTCTCCAGCGCGGGGCGCGGCGAGACGACCACGATGCGTTCGACGCCCGCCACCTGCGCGGGAATCGCCGTCATGAGCAGCGTGGAAGGCAGCGGATAGCGGCCGCTGGGTACGTAACAGCCAACGTTCCCAATAGGCCGGATGCGCTGGCCGACGACTACGCCGCTGGTCGGAGCGAAGTTCCAGTCCTTTGGCTTCTGCCGCTCGGCGAAGGCGCGAATGTTTCTGGCCGCCGTTCGCAGGGCGCGCTCCACCGACGGCGATATTGCTTCCAGCGCGTCCTGCATTTCCTCTGGAGAAATACGTAACCGATCTGGTTGCGAATTCCCGTCAAACTTCGAGGCATAGCGGCGCAGCGCAGCGTCGCCGCCCTTGCGGACACCTTCCACAATGCGGCGGGCCGCGGGCAGCGCGCGTTCGTAGGCCGCATTGCGCCGGGCGAGCAGCGCATCGATCTTCACCCGCCCCGCGCGTCCCGCTGTGGAGATGAGCTTCATGGCTAGAGCACCACCTTGTTCAGCGGATACTCCACGATTCCGGTTGCGCCCGCGGCCTTTAGTTTAGGGACCACTTCGCGCACCACGCCTTCTTCCAGAATGGTGTTCAGCGCGACCCACTCGGTGTCGCTCAACTCGGAAACCGTAGGCGAATTGAGCGCGGGCAGAATGTTAAGGATGGTCGGCAGGCTCGCCTTTTTCGCGTTGAGCATAAGGCCCACCTGTCCCTGCGCGTCAATGGCGGCCTTGAGCATGAGGGCGAGGCAGTCAATCTTGTGCTTCTTCCAGGGGTCCTCGTAGGCGGCACAGTTGGCGATGAGGTGGGTCTCGCTCTCCATCACGGTGTCGATAATGCGAAGGCGGTTGGCGCGCAGCGAGCTTCCCGTTTCCGTGACTTCGATGATGGCGTCGGCCAGCGTGGGCGGCTTGACCTCGGTAGCGCCCCAACTGAACTCGACCTTGACGGGAACGTTTTTCTCCGCGAAGTAGCGCTTGGAGACCTCGACCAACTCGGTGGCGATAATTTTGCCGCTGAGGTCTTCGGCTTTCTGGTAAGGCGAATCTTCGGGAACGGCCAGCACCCAGCGCACCTTCTGGCGGCTCTGCTTGGAGTAGACGAGGCTGGTGACGCTCTTCACTTCGAGTCCGGTTTCAACCACCCAGTCGATGCCGGTGAGGCCTACGTCGAGCACGCCCTTTTCCACATAGCGGGCCATTTCCTGCGCGCGGATCAACATGCACTCGATTTCTTTGTCGTCGATGGTGGGGAAATATGAGCGGCCATTGGCGAAGATGCGCCAGCCGGCACGCTCAAACAGCGCGATGGTCGCGTCCTGCAGGCTGCCCTTGGGGATTCCGAGACGAAGCTTATTCGCCACTACAGCACCTCCTGCGCGGCGAGCAGCGCGATCTTTTTGGTGAAGCAGCTTACGGTGCCTTCGTGGCAAACCAGGCCGTCGCCCTCGACCTCTACGCGGAAGAGCAGCGTGTCGTTGTCGCAGTCGGTTGCGGCGTCGATGATGCGGAGGCGGTTGCCGCTGGTCTCGCCCTTCATCCACAGCTTTTTGCGGGTGCGGCTCCAGAAGGTGACGAAGCCAGATTCGAGGGTCTTCTGGTAGCTGACCTCATTCAGGAAGCCGACCATCAGCACCTGGCCGGTGTTCGCGTCCTGCACGATGCCGGGGACGAGGCCGCCCTCGACTTTGGAGAAGTCGATCTTAATTTCTGTTCGTTCTTTATCGCTCATGTTTATTGTTCCTCAATTTTTTCATGTTGTTGGCTGAACGTAAAAAACCCGCCGGAGCTTTTGCGCCGGCGGGCTTCTCTAATCCTCTGATTCAGGCCGTTAACTCAGGCCACACAGATTCGCCGGCATGTTCGTCGCATGATGATGGTGCTGGCGAGAATGGAGGTGAATCCGCATCTGTGACAAAGTTAAATGGCGCGGGCGAGGAATGTCAACCACGCGCTTTTTTCGCGCGCTTCACTGGAGCTTTCTTCGCCGCTGCTTTCTTTACCGTGCTCTTCGCCGCCTTCTTGGCGGGAGCCCTTTTTGCTGGGGATTTTTTTGACGGCGCTTTCGCAACCATTTTTTTCGCGGCCTTCTTTGCAGCAGGCCTCTTGCGCGCTTCCAGAGTTTTCTTAATGAGCGCGGCCTTCAATTCGTCAAGGTCCACCTTGCGGGCCGACTTACGCAGCCGCTCGATATCGTAAAACGCGCGCTTTTCTTCGAGAAACACATGGACCACGAAGTCCACATAATCGAGCAGAATCCACTCCGCCACGCGGCGGCCTTCCACCGCATTCGGATACGCGCCGAAGTTGCGCTTGAGCTGAAGCTCGATCTCGTCCGCAATGGCCTCGGTCTGGCGCGTGTTGGCGCCGCTGGTGATGATGAAGAAGTCGGTGAAGCCGGAGTCCTGCGGGTCCAACTCGAGCACCCGCGTATCAGCACCCTTTTTTTCTTCGCATACCGCCGCCGCGGCCAGCACCATCGCGCGAACTTCGTTTGACGCCATCCTGTTCAGGTTCCTCGTTTCGCGCGGCCCCTCGTGACTCGCGGGCCGCGGGTTTTATTCATTCTATAGATGCCAGGGCCTGCTAACGCTATTAGGACGGCAGCGAAAGGAGCGAATTTTTTCGAGTGCGAGAAGTGAGGAGCGACAAATACCGGGTGTATTTTAGCGACGAGGGACGAAGCAATCGGGAAAATTCGCCCTTTCCCTCCGGGTTGCGTCCAAAATCCGGTCATACTTCGTTGTCGTCCTTGACTGTGGTCCCGCCACGGCCTGCGGACTCCGCCTCGTCTCCACCCCGTGGACAAAGACCCGTCCACGGGGGCCCCGGTTCTGCCCGAATTTTGGCTCGCAACGCTGCTCGCCAAATAGCGTTAACAGGCCCTAGTAGAGTCGGTGCGCTCTGATGTATTCGAGCACCTCCGGGGCCAGCACTTTCTCAGCCGCTTCGCCGCCTCGCAGCGCCGCGCGTATTTTGGTGGCGGAGATGTCCTCGTTCAAGTCCGTCAGCAGATAGACCCGCGACTGGCGGCCATCCGGCGCTGTCAACTCAAGGAGTCGCGTGGCAGGAAGCTCAGTGGGGATGGGCCTCGCTTGAATCTCGCGCGGCAGGGCCGCCTCCGCGTCGTCCAGATCGAAACCGGGGCGCGCGCCCACGATGAAGTCGCAGGCCAGAAGCAGGTCGGCGGGGCGATGCCATTTCCGGATGGTCAGCAGCGAATCCGCGCCGAGAATGCAGAACAGCGCGTCGTTGGGACCCAGATCCCTCCGTAACGCCTCCACCGTATCCACGGTGTAGTTTGAGCGCCCGTCTTCGCGCGGGGAGTCGAGCAGCGATACTTCGACGCCCGGCTCGGCGGCGAAGGCGAGCCGCGTCATGGCCAGCCTGTCTTCAAAGCTCGCCGGGGCGGAATCGGGCTTCAGAGGCTGCGCGCCCACGGGGGCCACCAGAATGCGGTCGAGCGCGAACCTCTTTCGCGCGAGGCGCGCCAGGGCCACGTGCCCACGATGGGGAGGATCGAAGCTTCCACCGAAGAGCGCTACTCGCATGGTGCTTCCATCGTATCGTTGCGGCTATGCTGGAAAGGGCACATGGAATACACAGCTTACATTGGGCTTGGGTCGAACCTTCCATCTTTCGCGGGAATCCCGGCGGAAACGGTGCTGGCCGCGATGCGAGATATGGAGAAGCTGGGCACGGTTTCGTCGCGGTCGTCGCTCTACC
>DASTXK010000090.1:0-8926 GCA_035765555.1 Acidobacteriaceae bacterium | reverse complement strand
AAACGCCGGAGTACACGTCCGAAGACTCTGCTCCATCATCCACGACGCATGCTCGTCCCACACCGGCCCCGGCCACACGTTGTTCGTGCCCACATCCAGATTCGGCTGCATCAGCACGGCATAGCTCGAAGTGGCCGCCGACGGCTTGGAAATAAATGACCCCAGTTGCAGCGCGACAATCAGCAGCACCGTCCCCACCGCTATGCGCAGCTTGGTATGAATACTTCTCGCCAGCCACGCCGCCACCAGCAGGCAATTCACCGCAACCAGAACAAAGCTGATCCCATAACTTCCCGTATAAGGAGCAATCCCCGTAAGCAGCAGGTTGTCCACCTGCGAATAGCCAAGCTGGTCCCACGGAACGCTCGTCAGATGCGCGGCCAGCAACTCCAGCGCCGTCCACAAAAACGGCGCCACCACCAGCGGAACAACAATACTTCCCGACTTTCGCCGCAGCCACGCAATGCCCAGCCCGAAGGCCCCAAAGTAAAGGCCCAGCACCAGGCTGAACAGTATAAGTATTCCTACTCCGCCCGCCGCGGAAACTCCTTCCGCATACTGCGTCATGGTCTGGTAAATCCAGTAGCAGTTCAGGATGTACCACAGCACACCGCATACATATCCCGTCACCGCTCCACGCAGCAGATATCGTCGCGACGCCAAGCTTTCCGGCATCAGTAGCGCGTAGAGCAGCGGAACCAGCGCGAACCACGCCAGCGCCGCGCGCCACGCGGGCAGCGGCCCCGCGACCGGGAAACACAAATTGAGCAGGAACGCCGAAAGGACCGCGAGCAGAATGGGAACCACCCAGGGCGTCCGGTTGTAAGACACGGGCATTCAAGCCGAGTTTACCATCGGCGCGTCCCTCGCGCAGTGTTTGCAAAGCGTCCGCGCGCCCATACAATACTTAAGGATGACCTCGTTCGCGCATCTCGCCATGGATGTACTTACAGTTCTGTTCTTCGTCGGGCTGGCAGGCTCCGCTCTCGTAATCATTCTGAGTTTCGCGGAGGACATAACCGAGCTGTTCGGCCATGAATAGCTGCTTGCCGAAAGCTCGTTTGGCTCGTATTGACTGTGGCGCATTTCACACATAAACTCAGCGTTAGCGTCAGGGCAAGGAAGCCCGTTGTTGGCCTGACACCTGATTGGCGTCGGCCCCGTCCATGACAACCAGCAAGACTTTCTCCGCTCCCCAATCCAACCGAGTCAAGCTGGTCGTGGCTTCCTCGGTCATGCTCACCTTCATCTCCTTCTGGCGGGCAGCCGCCATCGTCCTCAACGACCTTGGCTCCTCGGCCTTCTACGCCGGAGGCATCGCCGAGCAGGCCGTGGGCAAGGCCGCGCCCTGGTTCATCCTCGGCGTCATGCTTTTTTCCTTCGCCGTGCGCGCCGTCTATGTCGAAAGCTGCTCCATGTTCACGCGCGGCGGCGTCTATCGCGTCGTCAAAGAGGCCCTTGGCGGAAACTTCGCCAAGCTTAGCGTCTCGGCGCTCATGTTCGACTACATCCTTACCGGGCCGATTTCCGGTGTCTCCGCCGGACAATACATTACCGGCCTGCTCAACGAACTCATGGATGTGGCCGCTGTCCACGGCTGGCTTCCCGTGGCGCTCGTCAACGGACACACCGCCTTCCACTTCCCCGTCGACGAAACCTCCGCCATCTTCTGCGCCGTCGTCACCATTTACTTCTGGTGGCAAAACATCAAGGGCATCGAAGAGTCCAGCGACAAGGCCCTCGAAGTCATGAAGATCACCACCATCATGGTGGTGCTGCTGCTTGGCTGGAGCATCTGGTCAGCGATCCACATTCACGCCAAGTTTCCTCCGCTGCCCATCCCCTCGAACCTCCACTTTTCCAAAGACGCGCTCGGCTTCCTCTCAGGATCGAAGCTGGCCACCAGCCTCGGCCTCTTTGGCATCATCATGGCCTTCGGCCACTCCATCCTTGCCATGAGCGGCGAGGAGACGCTCGCCCAGGTCAATCGCGAAATCGAGCACCCCAAGCTCAGGAACCTCAAGCGCGCCGCGATTGTCATCGCCATTTACAGCTTCGTCTTTACCGGAATTGTCTCGCTGCTCGCCGTCATGCTCATTCCCGACTCGGTGCGCATCCCGGTCTATCGCGACAACCTCATCGCCGGCCTCGCCATGAACGTGGTCGGCCCGCTCTCGCTGCGTATCATCTTCCGCGTCTTTGTTGTTATCGTCGGCTTTCTCATCCTTTCCGGAGCGGTCAACACCTCCATCATCGGCTCAACGGGCGTGCTCATGCGCGTGGCTGAAGATGGCGTCCTTACCGACTGGTTCCGCCGCCCGCATCGCCGCTTCGGAACCAGCTATCGCATCATCAACCTTGTTACCGCGCTCCAGTTGTTCACCATCATCGTCACGCGCGGCAATGTCATCATGCTGGGCGAGGCCTACGCCTTCGGAGTTATCTGGAGCTTCACTTTCAACAGCCTTGCCATGCTTGTTCTGCGTTGGAAATACCACGGCGAGCGCGGCTGGAAAGTCCCCATCAACATCAGGATTAAAGGTGTTGAGCTTCCCGTCGGGTTGTTCTGTGTCTTTCTCGTGCTGCTCACAACCGCGGTCGTGAATCTCTTCACCAAAAGCGTAGCCACGGAAAGCGGACTCGCCTTCGCCGCCGCCTTCTTCATCATCTTTACCATTTCCGAACGCAAGAACCTCAAACGCCAGCTTGCCACCGCCAAGCAGATGAAGGAACACTTCCAACTAGAGCAGCCTGAGGAAATAGGTCGCGAAGCTCTCGATGTGCGTCCCGGAGCAGTGCTGATCACCATGCGCGACGCGGCGAATCCCTTCGCTCTGAAGTGGACCCTCTCCCGCACCAATACTGATGACCAGGACATCGTCGTTCTTACCGCTCGCATGATGGGTGTGGGCGGCCCCGAATACCTTGCCAACCAGTTATTCAGCGAACACGAGCAGATGCTCTTCACCAAGGCTGTCTCCGTCGCGGAAAGCTTTGGCAAGCATATTTCCCTGCTGGTTGTGCCCGCCGGCGATGTTTTCGCCGCGTTGGTGCAAACAGCAAATCTTCTTGAAGTATCCGCGCTTGTCTCCGGACTTTCCTCCAAAATGACCGCCGCCGATCAGGCCTACCACGTAGGTCAGGCATGGGAGGCGCTGCCCGAACCCAAGCGGCAATTTACCTTTTATGTTGTCAGGCCCAACGGTGATGCGCAGGCGTTTCACATCGGCCCTCATGCTCCCGCGCTGCAAGGTGAAGACGTGCAACTCGTCCATCGTCTCTGGCTCAACTTCCGGCGCGACCCCGGAATGGAGTACCTGCACCACACGGACATCGTTACCTTCGCGCTCACCCGTCTTGCCTCCGAGTACGCAAGAAACAAGGAAGAAACCCTCAAAGAGTTGCGTACCTATGCAAAAACTTCCCAGCATGACGACAATATCCTTCGCCACTTGCCTCAGGGCCCATCCGCGCCGATTGATAAGTACGCCATTCCCGCGCCCAAACCACAGCGCGAATCACCAGACACTCTGGATGAGTAACTAAGCACCCTGGTTTGTACTTCACCCTACAAGTGTGTTACCAATTGCCTAGTATTTGCATCTACCATAGCAACCTTCACCGGGACTAAACGCAAGTACAAGGAAATCCATCCGGAGGATCAATGCAGGTTTCAGAAATACTATCCGAAATTGACAACGAGATTGCTCGCTTGCAGGAAGCACGCAGGCTATTAGCGGGTGAAAGCAGCGGAGCCACCAGAACGCGCGGCAGGAAGCCAGCGGCCGCGGCGGCAGCAGCGCCGAAGAAGCGTAGAAGGAGACGCAAGCTGACTCCGGAAGGCCGCAAGAAGCTCTCCGAAGCCCTTAAGGCGCGCTGGGCCGAACGCAAAAAGAAGGCGGCGAAAGCCGCCAAGTAGTTGGATCAAGTAAAAAGGTCGCACCTTAGGCGCGACCTCTTTTACGCAGAAACCTCACGCCTGCCGCAGCGTCTCTCCCGGCTTCGGCGCCTTTACGGAAATGCCCTTCCCCTTCAGATGCTCCTCCAACTCCGCCGGAGTTCCTGTAAGCTGCGAAAAGGTCCCATAGTGGATCGGAAGTATCGTCTTCAGTCCCAGATACTCCGCCGCCAGCGCCGCGGCTTTCGGCCCCATCGTAAAATGGTCTCCAATCGGGACCATCCCTATTTCGGGATGGTATAGCTCTTTAATCAGTTTCATGTCCGAAAACAGCGAAGTGTCTCCCGCATGATACAAAACCGGAGCGCCTTTCGCGGCAATCACAAACCCAGCCGGATCGCCCGCATACAGGGTCTTATCTCCATCCTGAATACTGGAACTGTGGTGCGCTTCCACCATGCTCACTACTACGTCCTTGTGCTTATAGGAACCACCCAGGTTCATCCGCACGATATTTTCAATCCCCTTGGACCCCAACCAACCTGTCAATTCATAAATCCCAACCACCTGCGCGTGGTGTTTCTTCGCTACAGACACCGCGTCAGCAATATGGTCTGAGTGCCCATGGGTCAGCAGCAGCAGATCAATCTTTTCCGGCAATTTGTAGTCTTTTGGGTACTTCGGATTCTGCTTCAGGAAAGGATCAATCAGAATCTGCGTTCCTTGCGGCGTGGTAATGTGAACGGCGGCATGCCCGAGCCAGGTTATTGTGAGTCCATTCCACTGAGTCATTGCGCGGCTCTCCTCGAAAATAGGATGCTATCCACATTCGATTCTACTTCTGGAGCGCGCGGGTGCCCCATATCTCGCTTTTGAGACATGGGAACTATGGATCCTCAGCGCGTAATCAGCACTTCGTACAAATTGTCTTTGGCCAGAAAGAATCGATAATTGCTGAAGTCCGAGAACAACTCCTCAATCTTGCGGTTCGTATACACGCGCTGTATCGGATGCTGCTCCGCATCCTGCATTTCGACCGCATCGGTTCCGGTCACGTGATACCTGCAGAACCCCGTATTCGGCCCCGTCGCCTTGCTGTGAAAAATCGCCAGAATCAACCCGCCCTTGCGGACCGCCCCCTTCAGGTGTTCGATCAGCGGCTCCACAAGGCCCTGAGGAATGTAATCCAGCGTGTTCCACAGCAGCACCACATCGAACTCGCGCCCGCCAAAATTCAGGTTCTGGTCAAAAAATCCCGCCGCATCAAACCGTGGCGGCCCATCCTTTTCCAGCGGCGGCAGGTTCCACGGCCCCGTAACGGCCTCATGCACCACGTCGGCCATGTACACGCTGTGTCCCAGCCCAGTCAGAAAATTAATGTTCTGAGACGAGGTCGGCCCAATGTCCAGCACCCGCTGGTTCTGCTGCTCCTGAAGAAACTTCAGCATCGCCACCCAGCCGCTGGAGTGCCGCGGCACGCGCGGCCCGGTCAGCGTCGTGGCACGATCAGGTTCGCTGGAAGTTCGCTGGAAAAGTTTGCCAAACACGCTCTACTAATTGTCCTTACAGTCTCTGGAAAAATTGCGCTGGCGAGTCACATCGGAGTGCATGAATCTAGGTCGTGCCAAACAAAGGTGCTGGAGCGGATGATGCGACTGTCGAAGTCGCGCCCGCCCGCTCGCCTCCGGCAAGCTCGACCTTTCCGGAAAGCGTGGCGTTCTCTTCTATCGAGAGCCGTCCGGCGCGGATGTTCCCCGTGAGGTTCGCCCCCGCCCTTAACTCCACCCGCCCGGTCGCGCTGATGTCTCCCACCAGCGCGCCCAGCAGAATCACGTCCCGCGCCGCCACATTCGCCTTCACGTGCGCGTTGGGCCCAATCGTCAGCCGGCTTTCGCTCAGCGTGATGGTGCCCTCAATTGTTCCGTCCACAACCAGGTCTTCGCTGCCCTTCACCTCGCCGTGAATCTGCACGGACTTCCCAATCGTCGCGGCGCTTCCTTCTCCTGTAGCCATTTCCGGCCTCCAAATTGATGTGGCGCTTTCATCCGCACTATACGCGGCGCGATTCCGGGCCGCAACCTGACCAAGGTTTTGCGGCCCGCCTACACTCGCTCAAGTTCCCGAAACAGGGCGATTCCCCTTACGGCTTGGTCGCCAGCACCAGCGGCGACGGCCCCGGCCCTTCCAACAGCCGCGGGTTCGTGAACCCCGCCTCCCTTAGCCAATCACTGATCTCCTCAAAGCTATACGTGGCCCCATTCTCGGTGTTCACCAACATGTTCACGTTAAAGATCAGCCCATTCAGCGGCCCCTTGCGGTCGGGATTCACCAGGAACTCCGCAATCGCGATCGTGCCTCCCGGCGCCAGCGCGGCAAAGGTCTTCTTCAGCAGCTCGCGCCCGCGCTCTGCGCCTTCGCTGTGCAGAATATGCCCCAGCGTCGCGACGTTATACCCATTGCCAAAGTTGGCCTCCAGCAGGTCTCCGGGAATGTAACTGAACCGGTCGCCCACTCCAAACTTCTTGGTCGTTTCCTTCGTAATCTCCAGCACGCGCGGCCAGTCCACTACGCTCACCTTCACCTCCGGACTGCTCTGCGCCAGCGCAATGCCCCACACGCCCGACCCAGCCGCAAGATCGAGCACGCTCGCCTTGCCCAGCTTCAAATGCTGCGCCAGAGCCTGCGCCGGCGCATAGCTCATGTTGAAGATCTTCGGGACCAGCTTCACAAAGAACGCCGCGCCGGTGTCTTCCTCGTTCACCACTCCGGCCGGCTTCCCCGTCCGCACAATCTCATCAAGCTGCAGCCACTTGGGAATAATCTCGCTCGTGTGCGCGATCAGCCCGCCCATAAAGCTGGGCTTCGTGCTCACCAGAAACGCCGAGCTTTCCGGAGTCAGCGCGTACCGTCCCTGCTGGTCTTTGTCCAGAAACCCGAACCCGCACAGCACGTCCATAATCGCGCTTAACCCGCGTGTCGAAGCCCCCGTCGCCGCATGGACTTCCTCCAGCGACTTCGCTCCCGAATCCAGCGTGTCAAAAACCTTGTTGTTGATTGCTGCTTGCAATATCAGCGGCGTGGCATATCCCCAGGCCATCTGCATAATACGTTCCGGCGTCACAGCGCCATTCGTGGGTGCGCTCATTTTCTCTCCTCACACTGTATGGATTTCTAGAACCTCAGGCGGAATGAGTTTACCTGAAAGGCGCAGACCCGCGAAAGCCGGATGCGGGTGCGGTGCCCCAGGTCTCGCTTCTGAGACCTGGGACAAAAAATTCAAATCAGTGCCCGTTGACGGCCCTAAATAGACCGTGGACCCTGCGAGAGCGGCGGCTCATCCGCGCTCGGCCCCCAACTTGCCGGAACCGCCACATCGAGCAGCCGCAGGTACACGCTCAATTGGCCCCGATGCTGATACCAGTGGTTCAGCATAATGTCCCGCAGGAATTGCCCCCGAGGCAGCGCGAGTACTTCCTTGCCCCCTTGTACAATCCGCCAGGTCTCCCGCATCGCCGCATCGTCGAAATTCGGCAAGCCCTCGCTCACCACCTTCACACTCTCATCAAAGGCGTTCAGCACCTCCCGCAAGCTCGCCGGCTGCGGCATGATGCTGAAGTCCGGAGCCGGAGCGGGATTCTGCTGCGCCATCCTGACAATGTTCCCCGGAATCGTGGCAATATGCAGGGCGAGTTGCCCAGCCGACCTCGACTTTTCCTTCGGCTTCCACGTCAAGCGGTCTTCGGGAACCCGTTTGAGGTACTCCCGGGCAATTGGCGCCTGTTGTTCAAACTCCGCGAATAAGACTTGGGCAAGTGACATAAGCGATTCTCCTTCTGTAGCTGATGACACTATTCCAATGCGCGACCAACCGCCCACGACTCAAATTCTTCGCAATCGCTTCACCCAAACGTAAACGCGAACGCCTCCACGCCCGCGTCCTCGAACTCAATCGTAAAGATATGGTCCTTCACCGGCCCGTCCTGCCGAATCAGTTGATACAGCCGATAGTCCTCCACCACGCCGTTGCCTGCGGCGTCGGTGTCCACTCCGTGGTTCTCGCCCGGAGCCTTTCCATCAATCGTCACCTTGAACCGCACCGGCTTCCCATGCTTTCCCGGACCAAGCACCAGGTGCAGGTCCCGAGCATGGAAGTGAAAAATGATCTTCCCGCCAGCTTCCTTCAACTCCGCAAACTGCCGCTGAACGAGCCACTTCCCCTCCAGGCCCCACTCGTTCAGCTTTGGATTCTCCGGCGCCTTATAAACGTGGTCATAATCATGTATCAACCCGCCCGGCGAGGCGAAGTTCGCCGCCCGCGCATAGCCAATATAGGTTTCCGGCGACTGAACCGCCCTCAAATCGGCGGCCTCCTCAATACCTTCGCCCTGCACGCTCACCGTGCCTCCCGGCATCGGCTGCCCACGCTCCTTCAGCAGTCCCTGAATCAACTCCTCCGCCTTCGCGTAGTCCCCTTCGCCAAAGTGCGAGTAGCGGATCTTTCCATGCGCGTCGATGAAATAATCCGCCGGCCAGTATTCATTGTGGAAGGCCTTCCAGATCGCATAATCGCTGTCCAGCGCAACCGGAAACGTAACGTGGAACTTCCGCACCGCCCGCTGCACGTTGTCCAGCTTCGTTCCAAAACCAAACTCCGGCGTATGGACCGCGATCACCACCAGCCCGCTGTCCTTGTACTTCTCCGACCAGGCCTCAATGTATGGAAGCGAGCGCAGGCAATTAATGCAGGAGTAGGCCCAGAAATCCACCAGGACCACTTTCCCTTTCAGGTCCTTCGCCCTCAGCGGTTTGGTGTTGATCCATCCCGTCGCGTCACGCAAACTTCCGAAAGGCGCATCTTTGCCAATCATGCTCGGAGGCTTCTGCTCCTGCGCTTGCGCCCACGCCGCCGGCCCGCTCAGTATCCCACAGCAAACCACCGCGGCAGCAGCAACCGTTGCCCATCGCGTTCCACGCCTAAAAGAAAGAGCAATCATCCCGCCACCACCTCCGTCTGCAACTATAAACAAT
>DASTXK010000089.1:0-5605 GCA_035765555.1 Acidobacteriaceae bacterium | reverse complement strand
GCTGGCTCGCAGCAGGGCGAGGAGCGGTTGCAGGAGATTTTTCCGAACGCCCGCATTGGCCGCATGGACCGCGACACGGTGCGCGGGCGCGGGGACATGGAGCGGCTGCTGATGCGGCTGCACTCGGGCGAGATCAACCTGTTGGTAGGCACGCAGATGATCGCCAAAGGGCACGACATTCACGGCGTAACGCTGGTTGGCGTGGTGGGTGCGGACTTCGCGTTGGGGCTGCCGGACTTTCGTGCCGCCGAGCGAGTGTTTCAATTGCTCACGCAGGTTTCAGGGCGCGCAGGACGGGGCGAGCTTCCGGGAAAGGTGCTGGTGCAGACCTATCACCAGGACCACTACGCGATCCAGTTCGCGGCGAAGCACGACTTCCATGCCTTTGTGGAGAAGGAGCTGAAGTACCGGCGGTGGATGCACTATCCGCCTTACGGCGCGCTGGCGAATCTGGTGATTCAGAGTCCGCGGCTGGAAGAGGCGGCGGGATGGGCTGCGACGCTGGGGCGGTGGTTCCAGACGACGCCGCATGAAGGCGTGCGGGCGCTGGGTCCGGCGACGGCTCCTCTGGCGAAGATCAAGCGGATCTATCGATTTCATCTGGTGCTGAAAGCGGAGAAGCGGCAGGCGCTGGCGAGGACGCTGCGCGCAGTCTTGGCGCACGCGGATTCCGCCGGAATTCCCCGGCGGAACCTGATTGTGGATGTGGACGCGATGAACCTTATGTGATGGAAGCGCGCTCTACGGAGCGCCGGACCCAACCGAACGGCTGTCGATCTGTGAGTTGGCATTGGCGCCGCTTGTGACCAGGGCCGCGTACTGGCGGTTGATGTGGATGTCCGCCACATTGCCCTGCACGAGAATCTGCGCGGAAATCACGTCCGTATCGGTCCGAATGACCGTGACGTAGGGGCTGTTCTGCGCCGATACATAGACCTTGCCGATGGGGTAGTTGAAATTGGAAACAATGGAGCGCGGCTGCGCGGTCACGCCGTCACGCACCGGTAGCGTAATGGTGGAGAGAGGCGTAAACGATGTGAGGCTCACGACCGAAACATTGCCGTCGCCCTTGTTAGCGACATAGGCGCGGGGGTTGGAGGAATCCTGCAGCACCGTGAGGGCGGCGGGCTGATGGCCTACGGGAACGGTGGCCAGCACTTTGCCGAAGTTGGGGCTGTCGTTGCCCGCTCCCACGCCGGACTCGACTAGGCTGGTGTCAATGATGCTGATTGTGTCGTTATCGTAGTTCGCCACCACCAGCAGGTTCGATGGCGCGTAGAAGTCGGCGTAGACCGGGCCGGCGTTGCAGGGAACCGCTCCGCTGCAAAGATTGATGGTGGCGGTACCGTTGAGGTAAGGAGAGGCGTCGATTGTGTCGAGCTGGTTGGTCTGGGTGTTGATGACGGTGATGGTGCCGCTGCCGCGATTCAGGATGAAGGCCCGCCTGCCATCCGGCGAGGTAACTCCGTAGACCGGGCACACGCCCACCGGAATGCGCGAGGAGATGCTGTTGGACGAGGTTTCAATGCCGTCGGCTTCGCCGTTGACCGTGACGGATGAGGGATCGCCGCACGCGCCCCAGGCCAGATTTCCCCCGTTTGAATTGCCTTGGCTGATGGAGTAGATGCGCTGCCCGGAGGGGATGCCGGTGAGGTTGATGACACTGGGAGCGACGTCGGAAATTTCCGTCTTCAATTCAGGCGGATTGCTGTTCATGGCGGCGATGGCGTTGTGGTCCGGGCCGCCCTGCTCCACGATGTACTCCTGGGCGCTGCTGAGGATGAGCGCGTTGATGGGCCGGGAGCCAGGAAGCAACGCGCTGGTGCTGACGTTTTTGCTCATCAGATTGCCGTTGATGACCATGGAGCTGAGCGTTCCGTCGCAATTCTGGCTGAAGGCATAGGACCCTGTTGGGTCCATTGCGAAGGTGATGGGCCCATTGCCCAGCGTCGCCTGGGCGGCAACACTGTCTCCCGAGGAGTCGATCACCGTGACCACTCCGGGGTTGGTGTAGGCCTGGGTGGGACAGGGGTAATCAGTATCAGCCGAAGCCGCCTGCTGGCCGGGCTGCGAAAACACTGCAACGTAGGCTGATGGCTGCGCGGGAGGGCCGGTCTTGGTGATGGGATTGATAACGGGACGATACTGGCTGCCGCATCCGGTCAAGCCGGCCAGAACCAGCAATGCTCCGGCCGCCGGCCATCTCATGCTCTGCACTCGCAAATACCTCATTCCGCGGTAAACCCTGTCATCGGCGCATTCATGATGACGAGGCAGGGCTGTACTCTGTTCCTAGCCGCATCATTTCCGAAAATGCCGTAGAAAGATGATTGTAAATCACCATCGGCGCTCTTATCAGCGCGAGCGCGGGGAATCTTACGCATGAGCCATGTACGCCAATCGAATGTGCGTTTGCGCTGGCAGTCGCAGGCGGCGCTTTATGTGGTGGCGGGGCTGGGCTGCGCGAGCATCGCGCTTCAATGTGTGACGTTCTGGAGGGCCGCGCCGGAGAGGATTCTTCAGGCCGTTGCGCTGGGCGCGCTGCTGGCTATTGTCATTTTCTGGCTGCGCGCGGCGACTCCGGCGGCAGCCATAACAGGAGGAATTTGCGCGGCGGCGCTGTATTTGGCGACTCCGGGACTGCGGACCGCGCTGTGGCCGCTACTGGCGCTGTTGATTCTGACGCTCACGGCCACGCGGTTTGGGCGCGAGTCGAAGGCGAAGATTGACGGGGCGGAGCAGGCGCGAGGCCGCAACGCCGCCCAGGTGGCGGCCAACCTTGGAGTGGCGGTGCTGGCCAGCGTGCCATTGGGATTGTCGCGGGTGGTGCTGGTTCCGCGCGTATTTGGCGGAGCGGCAATGAGGCTGGCCCTGGCGGCGGCGTTGGCCGAAGCGGCGGCGGACACGCTTTCGTCTGAATTTGGGGAAGTGCTGGGCGGCGAGCCGCGCCTGCTGACGAGTTTTCGGAGAGTCGAAGCCGGGACGGACGGGGCGATAAGCGCGGCAGGGACGCTGGCGGGCATCTGCGGTGCGGTTGTGGTGGCGGTGGCGGCGGCACTGGCTCTGAATCTTTCTCCCGGGCAGGGCGCGCTGGTGGCGCTGGCGGCGGTTGCCGGATTGTTCGTGGACAGCCTGCTGGGGGCGCTCCTGGAGCGGCGGGGCTGGTTGAATAATGATGCGGTGAATTTCCTTTCCGGCCTTGCGGCGGCGGCGCTGGCCGCGTGGATCGGAAGCCGGTATTAGAGAATGGCTACAATCGGGTCAAGCTCTACACCTATGGCGCGGAATAGACGAGCCGGTAGGTCAATTGCGAATCCCGACGAGCCACTTTAAGCGCCAGAAGGTATAGCTCAGGATCTCGTGGATGGTGCGCTTCCATTCCAAAGTGAACGGCAGGCCTCGTTCGGGGCGCGGCGAGGTCAGCACATTAAGCCCCATGCTGGAGCAGAGCGCGTGGACGCGAAACAGGTGGGTTCCGTCGCTGACCACAATGATGAGTCCAAGATGATTGGCCCGCGCGATCCTGGCCAGACGGCGGGCGGACTGCTCCGTATTGTCGCTCTTCGTCTCCGCGATAATTGCGGATCCCGGAACGCCGTGGGCCATCAGGTAGGCGCGTCCCACGCCGCCTTCGGAGTGGCGGTCGGCGGGAGCGCCTCCGCCAAGCGTAATGACCAAGGGGGCGATATTTTGCCGGTAAAGCGCGAGTCCGTGGTCGAGCCGCGCGCGCAGAACCGGGGAGGGGCGGCCGTCGTATTCCGCCGCTCCGAAAACGGCGATGGCGCTTGCGGGCCGCGCCTCGTCGTGTGTGGCATAGTAGCGAATCTGCGAGTCCACCCAGGCCACCCAGGCGATGGCGCCAAGGACGACGATGGCGGCGATGATCCGGCCCAGCTTCTTGCCGCTGAGCGGGCCCACGCGCCGGGCAGAACGCAGATTGGTTTCGGGAACAATCATTGCATCAATACTTCAATTCAAACAGCCTTACGAGTGCAGCGCCATAGCGATTTTATACGTGGGAATCGCGCCTTCGCGCAGCACTCGCCAAACACCTTCGCCCTCAGACAAATCCACAATCGTAGTGGGAACGCTGCGTCCCGTCGGGCCGCCGTCCACGATGAGCGGAATGCGGTCGCCAAGCTGGAGCCGAACGCCCGCCGCCGTGACGCATTCGGGCGTGCCCGCCAGGTTCGCCGAGGTCGCGGTTATGGGCAAGCCAAAGGCCTCGACCACGGCGCGCGGAATCGCCGTGTCCGGCACGCGCAGCGCAACGTTGCCGGTTTTGGCGGTGCTGCGCAGCGGCAGCCGCGAGCTGGCCTTGACGATCACGGTGAGCGGGCCGGGCCAGAAGCGCTCCGCAAGCCGGTCGAGGTTGGTGCCAAGGTCGCGCGAAAGCTCATAAGCCTGCCTGACGTTCGCAATGAGCAGCGAAAGCGGCTTGTGCTTCTGGCGGCTCTTGATTTCGTAAATGCGCTCAACGGCGCGCAGATTCACCGGGTCCACGGCCAGCCCATAGAAGGTGTCGGTTGGCATTCCAACAACCTTGCCCGCACGCAGGCAGGAGACGACGTACCGCACGCGGTCCGGCTCCGGCTCATCGGGATGAATCTTCAGAATTTCCGCCGTCAAAACTTCTCCACCCGAGGGACAAATCTATTGCTCTGAACGCTGTACCCTGTATCCATGCGTCCCACTCGCATTGTACAGAGCCGCCAGAATGCCCGCGTAAAGGAATTGCGGGCATCGTTTGCGCGCGGCTGCCGGACCGAGCGCGGTCTGCTGGCGATTGAGGGCGAGCATCTGGTGCGCGAGGCGCTGGCGAGTGGGCTTGAGCTGGCGACGGTCTTCGTGCAGATGGGCAGGGAAGATCTGCTGGACCGGATCGGGGTCCCTGGCGATGCGGAAACTCTTGTTCTGCCGCCGGAGATTTTCGCCAGCGCGGTCGATACGGAGTCGCCGCAGGGCATTGCCGCGCTGGTGAGGCCGCATGCGTTCACGCTGGAGGCAGTGCTGGGTGGGCGAAGTCCCTTGCTCCTGATAGCCGCCGGGTTGCAGGACCCCGGAAACCTGGGGACGCTGATCCGCTCGGCGGAGGCTTTTGGAGCGACCGGCTATGTGATTCTGCCCGGCACCGTAAGCCCTGAAAACCAGAAGACGCTGCGCGCATCGGCGGGATCGATCTTCCGGCTGGCCGGAGTCACTCTTTGCGAAGACCACATTCTGCACGAACTTGCCGAACGGAAGATCAGGACGGTTGCCGCCGTCGCCGCGCAGGGCGATCCACTGGCGGGGCACGACCTGACGCAGCCGACCGCGTTGATTCTTGGAAATGAGGGCGCGGGAATTCCTCCGTCGATCCTGGGCCGCGCAGATGCTCGCGTGACCATTCCCATGCCCGGCTCGGTGGAGTCGCTCAATGCCGCAATTGCGGGAAGCATCCTGCTCTATGAAGCCGCGCGCCAACGGAGCGGACGATGAGTCTCTTCAATCAGGTCCCCGAGCCTACGAAAGCCGCCACTGTGGGCGCGCCGCTCGCCGAGCGCATGAGGCCGCGGACGCTCGATGAATATGTGGGCCAGCAGCACCTGCTCGCTCCGGGCAAGCC
>DASTXK010000088.1:0-9335 GCA_035765555.1 Acidobacteriaceae bacterium | reverse complement strand
GTGTCTTGTTCTGTTCTTTGGCAACGAAATAGAAAGACGGAGACATATTCAGGTCTTTGATATCGACCTTTGGGGTCGTATACCAGACCCCGATCAACTGCTCCGGATGCGGATACGGGAGGGGCTTCAGCAGGATTCCGTCTACAACGCTGAAGATGAGCGTGGTCGCGCCAATACCGACAGCAAGTGTAATTAATGTAAGCGTCGTAAACAGAGGAGCGCGTCCCAGACGCCGAAACACCTGCCTCAACCGGCTTCCCAATGCCACCATCGCTTCGCCTCCAAAAAATGGTCCAAGCGCGACAGCCGTCGCAGCACCCGCGCATGAACACCACTACGCGATGATGATGAAAAAAGTTCCGGTCGCTTCAGATGTGATGTTATTGGCTGGCCACCAGCCCCTTCGCCACCTTCACATACAACTCCACCGCCTCCAGCAACTCCCGTTTCGCGAGCCGCTCCTCGCGCGTGTGCGCCACGTGGATCGATCCAGGCCCCAGCAGCAGAGGCTCGCCCCATGCGCTCAGCCAGGGAATATCCGTCGTGAAGGCCGCCACCATGGTCGACAGGCCGTCAATCGCGCGCAGCCGCTGGAACGGAATCTCCAGCGTGAACTCCACTTCCGCCAGATCGCCCACAGCCTTTAAGACCGACGCTCGCGTCTCCTCCGCTGGACCAACCAGCCGGATGAGCAATTGCGCCTCGGCGTGGTCGGCCACCACGTTCGGAGCGCGACCGCCTTCAATCAGCCCCACGTTCAGCGTGCTGGGGCCCACATCTTCCGTCACCGGCAGCGGCAGCGCCATCACGCGCTTCAGCGCCTCCAGCAGCTTATGAATCGCGCTCTCGCCCAACTCCGGATACGCCGAGTGCGCCAGCTTCCCTTTCGCCGTGAGCTTCACGCGCAACGTGCCTTTGGAGGCCACCGCAAGACGGTTGTCCGTTGGCTCGCCGTTGATGAGAAAGCGGCTTCCGCGAGGGTGCTCGTTAGCCTCCTTTGCTCCCGCCGAGTCGCGCTCCTCGCCGACAACAAAGAGCAGCCCCACGCGAACGCCCTCGGCCCGCAGCCGCTCCGCCGCCGCAATCTGCGCCGCGATGATGCCCTTGGCGTCGCACGCGCCGCGTCCATAAATAAATTCGTCGTCCTCTGATGATTTGAAGTAGGGCGGAACCGTATCTATATGCGTGGAAAGCACCACGTAGGGACGCTCGCCAGCCGCACCCGCGTAGACGTTGAAGCGCTCGCCTCCGCCACTAATTTCCGGCGTTTGCTCCACGGGCATGGTTTCAACATCAAAACCGCGCTCTGCGAGAATCCCGGCCAGTTCCCTGCCCACCGCGCCCTCGTGGAACGTGGTCGAGTCGATGTCGATCAGGCGGCGGGTCAGGGCAATGGGATCAAGCGCGGGCTTCGTACTCATGGTCTTCACAGGATACAGGCCCGGCGCATTAATCCAGAGGTAATGCCTCCCTGCGGGCCTTCCGCACCTCCACTTTTCCGTCCCGGATGCGCGTTTCGAGACATGGCTGGGGATGGACAGCCGGGCCGTTGATGACGTGTCCGTCGGCAAGGTCGAACCGCGACTGGTGCCACGGACACACGATGCTGTCCCCAACCAGTTTGCCTTCCGACAGCGGACCGCTGAAATGCGAACAGGTTTCCGCCAATGCGAAAACGCGCTCTCCGCGGCGGACAAGCAAAATTGAGACGCCGTTGTATTCGGCGCGGGTCGGCTTGTCGTTCTGCAAATCCGAATCTGCGATAACTGGGACAAATTCTTCAGGGAAGCTCTGGCCGCTGGTGCGGTCCACTCCCACCCGGTGGGTGTAGACCATTTTGCCGCCCAGCCTGGCCGCTATCAGGGCGACAGAGTATCCCATCATAGCGAACAGGCGTCCCTGATTGCGCCTGCGCTTGCCGCGAAAAATCATCGAAGCCGCAAACAGCGAGGTTGCGCCGATGTTCAGCAGCCCATGAAACATTCCATCGCGCCGTGCCGGCGGGTCCACATCGGACCAGTCAGCCAGACCCGCGAGCGCGGCGGCCAGCGCTCCGGCGAGTCCCACGGTAATGGAAGCGTCGGCGGCTGTCGCCAGATCGCGGCGATGGCGCACCGAATCGAGAAGATCGAAGACCATCGCGGCGGTCCAGGAACCCAACGGCAAGTCCGTAATGGCGGCGTGCAGCGGATCTCCCAGCCATGTTCCGTTCAGAAAATTGCGAAAGTCCTGCGCGGCTTCCGATCCGCCTGCATAAAAGGCTTTGTCCACCAGCTTCTGCAATCGTTCGTCGATGGGTTGTGATGGCTGCGCTTGCGGCTGCTCGGCTTGCTGCGGCTGCACGAAGGGAACCTGCTGATTTGTCATGGGCGCCTCCCGCCTCTCCATGGGATGAGCGGGTGATTCGGCGAGGTTATCCTTGGGGCGCGATCCTCTGCCGGTTCAGGGTTGGGACCGCCGGAGCAGTTGCGCATTCAATGCCACGATGACCGTGCTGGCAGACATGAGTACAGCGCCGGCCGCCGGTGACAGCACAACGCCCCATTTTGCCAGCACCCCGGCCGCAAGCGGAATCGCAACGATGTTGTAACCGCTGGCCCAAGCCAAATTCTGGATCATTTTTCGATAACTCAGCCTGGACAGGTCAAGGATCCGCACTACGTCGCGAGGGTCGCTGCGAACCAGGACGATGTCTCCCGCTTCGACTGCCACGTCGGTCCCCGCGCCTATTGCAATCCCCACATCGGCTGTGACGAGCGCAGGCGCGTCGTTCACGCCGTCTCCTACCATGGCCACGCGCTTGCGGGTACGCTGCAAATCTTCGATTATTAAAGCCTTCTGCTCCGGCAGCACTTCCGCGAACACTTTATCGATGCCAAGCTCAGCGGCGACAGAATCGGCCACGGCGCGCGCATCGCCGGTCATCATTACCACTTCGACTCCACGTTGATGCAGGAGCCGCACCGCCTCGTATGACTCGGGGCGGACCATGTCCGCCGCTGCGAAAAGGGCGAGCGCCGAGCCGCCTTCGGCCAGATAGATTGAAGCCTGGCCCCGTTCGTCCGCTTCCGCCGCCGCCTTCCGCAAACGTTCCGGAACCGTCAAATTCAGGCTCCGCAACAAAGCGGGGCCACCCATAAACATCTCGCGCCCGTTGAAGATTGCCCTGACGCCCTGACCGGGAATCGCTGCGAAGCCCTGCACGGAGGGAATTACCAGCTTGCGCTCTTCCGCGCTTCTGACGATTCCCTTCGCAATGGAGTGTTCGGAATCGCGTTCGATAGCGGCCGCCAGGGCCAGCCCATCATCGGGTGGCAGGTTGTCCACAGTCGCGATGCTCACGACACCAAACTCACCCCGGGTGAGCGTTCCCGTCTTATCGAAAACCACGGTATCAATCGAGCGCGCATCTTCCAGGCCGCGACGGTCTCGAATCAGGAGCCCGCCGCGGGCCGCCAGCGTCGTTGATATGGCGATTACAAGCGGAATCGCAAGCCCCAGCGCGTGCGGGCACGCGATCACCAGTACTGTCACGAAGCGCTCAATGGCAAAAGCGGCGTTGGCGTTCAAGACGAGCCACACCACCAAAGTCAACACCCCCGCGCCTAAAGCGAGGATAGTGAGCAGGAACGCGGCGCGATCCGCCAGTGCCTGCGCGCGAGAGCGTGAAGACTGGGCCTGCGCAACCAGCCCCATGATCCCGGCAAGATCAGTCTGCTCGCCGGTTTCACTCACCTCAACCCGCAGCGAGCCTGAACCGTTGACGGTGCCTGCCACCACCCTGGCGCCCATGGTCTTCTCTACCGGAAGCGATTCGCCGGTAATCATTGACTCATTCACCGCGCTCTCGCCTTCGCGGACGATGCCATCAGCCGGAATGGCGGCGCCAGGCCGAACCAGGACCATATCTGCAACCTGCAGCTCGGAAATCGGGACCTCTTCTGTTCGATCTCCGACCACACGCTCCGCCACATCAGGCAGAAGCTTGGCCAGTTCTTTCAGCGCGCCCTGCGCCTGCGCGATCGACCGCATCTCGATCCAGTGTCCGAGCAGCATGATGGTGACGAGGGTGGATAACTCCTCCCAGAGCGGCATGCCAGGATAGCCCATGGTAACGGCAGCGCTGAACAGGAACGCGACGCAAATCGCCAGCGCGATGAGAGTCATCATGCCGGGAAGCCGGGCACGCAGTTCGCGCACCGCCCCCTCAAGGAATACCCAGCCGCCATACACAAAGACCGCCGTTCCAAACACGGGCGGAATCCATGCCGCGACTGGGAACTGCGGGGCCGTGTACCGGAAAGCGGTCTGGAGCATGTGCCCCCAGACTAAGGTTGGGATGGTAAGCGCGAGCGATACCCAGAATTTTTGCCGAAACATGGCGATACTGTGGCCGGCGTGTTTGCCATGGCCAGAGTGATGGCTTTCCGGATGCGTTTGGGGCGGGTGAAGCGCCGGCATTCCAAACTCCCGGGGTTGCGGCGGATTTGTCACAGGCGCCTCCTGCCCCATTCTGATGAGGTAGAGAACCTGATGGGCCCGGAAAAGATGCAGGCGGTACCAATTATCGCTGCAATTACTGTCTGGCGATGAGGTAAGAGCCGAGCACCGCGACTGCGGCGAGCGCCTGCGCGCTCAAGGTCTCAACGGTTGGGAAAACCGAGAACCAAAGTCCCATCCATCCGGGAATTCTGTCCGCCAGAAACGGGACGACGTGGGTTGGCAACCAGTGCGCCGCCTGCATTTCCTGGGCCTGCTCGCCAACCATTACCAGCAGAACCACTCCGAGCATGACTCCGGTCAGCACCAGCATTCTTCTGTAGTGCAACTTGCGATGAGCAAAAAAAGTAAGGACCGCGACAATCGCTGAAAACAGAACTCCAAACACAACGCCGTAGTAGACGGGCTCGCTGCCCAGCTTCAGCCGATAGCTTTGCAGAAACAGGACAACTTCAACCCCTTCCCGGTAAAAGGACGTAAAACCCAGAAGCGCCATTCCAAGCAGCACACGCCTTTGGGTTGTAGCCTGGTCTCCTTCGCTCTCCAGCAGCTCACGCTTCTTTCGGTTGTGGAGAGAAATCCATCCCGTCCAATAAATCCTGTGAAAGAACCAGTTCATGACCAGCAGCAGCACGAGAATCGCGAGCAGGCCCGTGGCCGCCTGTACATAGAGCGCATTGATGCTCTCTGTTAGGTCATTCACAATGCCGACGACGGCGAACCATGTGGCCAGAGTGGCGATGGCCCCCGCCGCCACGCCCAGCCCCACCGGGCGCGCATGACCGGTTCCGGTTTTCACCATGCTTGCGGTGATGGCGGACAGGACCAGCACACATTCCAGGCCTTCCCGAAAGACCAGCACCGCAATATCGAGAACTCCAGCCAGCGAGCCGGAACCGCTTGCCGCCGGGCTGGGATTGCCGCCTGCCGTGATCCCTTGCCAGATCAGAATCGCCAGAATCAGCAGCGCGCCCGCTCCCAAGGCTGCTCGCACAACCAGCTTGTTGATCAAGAAGGGCCGGGTTATCGCCTGTGAACGCTCCACTAATGGCGATTATAGATATAGGACTATTTTGGTCGCAAATTGACGACGGCACTAAAATTTGCCAGCTCTCATCTTTTACTTCTGCAAATGATCGTGGAAGAACGTGCGCATCCGCTCGTGCGCATCTTTGGAGTCGGCGGGCCGGTAGCCTCCCTTGTTGTCCGGGTTCTCGAAAGCGTGTCCGGCGTCGGGATAAATTTTCACGTCCACCGGCTTGCCCAGCGCCTTCATGGAGGAGGCAAAGGTATTCACATCCTCGGGAGTGATGCCCCGGTCCAGCGCGCCGAAATTACCCAGAATCGCGGCATGGATTTCTTTTAGTTCAGCCGAATCGGTGGGCAGCGCCCCGTAATTGATGGCCACCGCCTTCAAGTCAGGATCGTTGACGGCAAACAGCGCGGCATAGGTCCCGCCCATGCACCAGCCCACAGCGCCAAGGCGGTTGGGGTCCACCGACTTCAGCGTCTTCAGGTATTTCGCCGCGGCGAGAAGGTCGCGCACGCCGCGGTCCTGCGGAAGCCCGCGCATCAGCTCGTGAGCCGTTTCAGGATCGCTCGCCGTCTTGCCGCGATAAAGATCAACGGCTAGGGCGACGTATCCCTGAGCGGCGAGATTGGCGGCCTGATCTTTCACCCATGGCGTGAGGCCCCACCATTCGTGAATCACGACGATGGCCGGATGGCTTCCGGGTGTAGAGGGTGTATAGAGAACGCCGCTGGCCATTTCGCTTCCGCTGGGGAAGGTGACGGCCCGTGACTGCACAGCGGCAAAAAGCGATGGGGTGGCGAGCGCGACAGAAAGCAACAGGGCAAAAGACTTGAAGCGAGACATAATCAGCCTCCGGAAGACGCGAAATCACGCAAAAACATCGTAATTCAAGTTGCGCGCGGCTGGCCGGGACGAACCGCCCATCCTCTGAAAGCGGCATCCCTTGAAATGACGGTATGAAAGGGCGAAACCTACGTCGCGCCAGCCTTGGCGGATTGCATCTGGTGAAGCGGCGTCCCGAGGGCCCCCGGCGCGAACACGAGCAGCCGGGCGGCTGGTGGAAAGAGGCGCGGACGCTCACGGTGGTGCTGTTCCACGAAATGCACCGGACGCGGGCCTGGACCGTCGCGGCGGCCATTGCGTTTTACTACCTGCTGTCGCTCTTTCCGCTGCTTCTTGTTTTCTCCTCCGCTCTCAAGTTTCTGCCCCTGCCGAACCTCTTCCAGCAGCTTCTCAACATGATGGCCATGCTGGTCCCGCCGTATGCCATGCAGTTCGTCGAGCAGATTGTGATCAGTATCCTGCGCCCGGACCGGGCCACGCTGCTCCTGGTCGGCGTGGTGGGATATTTGGGGGCCGCCTCAGGCGGTTTTCTCACTTTGATCGAAGCGCTGAACATTGCCTACGACGTGCCCGGCCGCGGCTGGTGGAAAGACCGCCTGCGCGCGCTGCTGCTGGCCGTCACCAGCGGCGCGCTGGTGGTCATCTCGATTGTGGCCTACGTCGTAGGGCCGCACTTCCTTCATTTCCTGCGCGAAACCCTCCAACTGCCGGTGCCGCCGGGATGGGCGCAACTGTGGCCGGTCCTCCGGATGATCATCACATTCGTGACCTTTGTGACCGCGCTGGAGATCATTTATTACCTTGGGCCGAACACGAAGCACCGCTTCCTCGCCACACTGCCGGGGGCCGTGCTGGCCATCGCCGTATGGTTTGTGAGCTCGTCGATATTGAGCTTCTACCTGGAGAACATGTCGAGCTACAACGCGAGCTACGGATCCATGGGCGCGCTCATCGGGCTGATGGCGTGGTTTTATCTCACCGGGCTGGCCATTTTGCTGGGCGCGGAACTCAATGGCGAGCGCATTAAATACAGGGCCCAGAGCGCGGGGCCCAGGGCCAGCGAGGCGGCTTAGTACTCAAGCCTGGCCACCGAACCCTGACCCATGTGCCTGGTACCCGTACCCTATAATTCCGCATATGTCACTTGAAGGAAGAACCGCGCTCGTTACGGGCGCATCTCAAGGAATTGGCCGTGCCTGCGCGCTCGCGCTCGCCAGGGTCGGGGCACGGGTCGCGCTGGCGGCGAGGAATGAAGCAAAGCTGGCCGAGGTTGCCGCCGAAATCCGCTCAAGCGGCGGCACGGCGGAGGTCTTCGCCATCGACATGGCCAGTGAGGACTCCATCAAGGCCGGAGCCAAGGCCGCGCTTGCGCAGCTCGGAAGCATTGAGATTCTGGTGAATAACGCGGGAATTACCAAAGACGTGCTGCTGTTGCGAATGAAGCGCGCCGACTGGGACGACGTGCTGGCCACCAACCTGACCGGGACCTTTCTGCTGACGCAGGCGCTGGTCAGTCCCATGCTCAAGGCGCGCTGGGGACGCATCATCAACATTAGCAGCGTGGTGGGCGAAACAGGACAGGCTGGCCAGGCGAACTACGCCGCGAGCAAGGCCGGACTGATTGGCTTTACAAGATCGCTGGCCCGCGAACTCGCCTCGCGCGGCATCACTGCGAACGCTGTCGCTCCGGGATATATCGAGACCGCCATGACTGCGGTGCTGGACGAAAAACAGCGCGAAGCCATGACCACGCAGATTCCGCTGGGCCGCGCCGGGACTGAGCAGGACGTGGCGAACGCGGTTCGCTTCCTCGCCTCCGACGAGGCCGCTTATATTACCGGGCACGTGCTGGACGTGAACGGCGGCATGTACATGGGTTGAGGCGGGCCTGATGCGAAAATCCATAATGCTGGCAATCGCGGTTTGCGCTTTGGTTTGTTTCCAGGCGTCGGCGCGGCAGGACACCGCGTCGCGTGCGCGGCACATTGCCGAGTTGACCAACCGCGACCGCCAGGCCCACGGCCTTGACAGACTGCAATGGGACGATTCTTTGGCCGCGGCGGCACAGGCACACGCCGAGCGCATGGCGGAAGAAGACGAGCTTTCGCACCAGTACTCCGGCGAAGGCGATGTGGGCCAGCGCGCGGCGCGGGCGGGCGTACACTTCCGGGCCATCGCGGAAAACATCGCCACCGGCTTCAGCGATGAGCAGATCGAACAGGAGTGGATGCACTCGCCGCCGCATCGCAGAAACATCCTCGACCCCACACTGAACGCCATCGGCGTTGGCGTGGTCGAGCGCGGCGGCACGCTCTACGTCACGGAAGACTTCGCCGAGGCGAACGAAATGCTCTACGCCTCACAGGTGGAGCGCAAGGTCGCGGGCCTGCTGCGCGATGAGGGCGTTGGCGCCTCCATGCCGCGGAGCGCGGCGGAAAAGGCGTGCGACAGAAACAGCGGCTATCCCCCGGGAGGCAAACTCATCGTCCGGTTCAATACAGGAGACCTGAGCCAACTGCCCGCGCAGGTCTCGGCGCAAATTCGGCGCGGAGACTACAAGAAGGCCTCGGTGGCAGCCTGCCCCGGAGGACGGCAAGGCAGCTTCACAACCTACAAAGTCGCGATTGTGCTCTATTGACGCCCTCTCGGAAGTCTTTGACCACGGAAACCGCGTTTGATATAAACAGAAAGGACAAAGCTTGTTGTCCTCCCGCCACGACACTCCTCAGTAGCTCAATGGCAGAGCATTCGGCTGTTAACCGAAGGGTTGTAGGTTCGAGTCCTACCTGAGGAGCCAATCTTTCAACAACTTACCGCCGCCTCAGAAACCAACTTCGCCGAACTTCGCCGAGTTGCATTCAGACCTTTGAGATTTCTCCCCTTCAGCCCCACACTATTCTTCGGCAATTTCCAGTCGCCAAGCACCGCTGCCGTGCGCGAGTTTACGGCGGCGAGAACG
>DASTXK010000087.1:0-2063 GCA_035765555.1 Acidobacteriaceae bacterium | reverse complement strand
TCGCTTCGAGGCAGGCCTCCAGCAGCAGCTTCTCCATAAATGGATCGCCGACCTGAACGTTGGGGCGCTTCTGCTCGGAGCCTTCCTTAAACTCCTCGCTGGCCATTGTGGCGCCGTGGATGCCGTCGCGCCCGGTCTTGGCCCCTACATATATGACCGGATTGCCGACGCCGGTGGCCTTGGCGTAGAAAATCTCATCGCGCCGAACGAGGCCGAGCGCAAAGGCGTTGACCAGCGGATTGCCCGAATAGCACGGCTCAAACCGCGTCTGGCCGCCCAGGTTCGGCACGCCAAAACAGTTGCCGTATCCAGCGATGCCGCTCACCACGCCTTCCATGACGGAGTGGTTTTTGTGGATCACGTCAGGGGGCGTCTCGCCGTCGGGCGCAATCGGGCCGAAGCTGAGAGCATCCATCACGGCCAGCGGCCGGGCGTTCATCGTGAAGATGTCGCGCAGGATTCCGCCGACTCCGGTGGCCGCGCCTTGGTACGGTTCAATATAGGAAGGATGATTGTGCGACTCGATTTTGAAGGCGCAGGCCCAGCCGTCGCCCACGTCGATGATTCCGGCATTTTCGCCCGGTCCCTGCACCACGAGGTCGCTCTTGGTGGGCAGCCGCCTCAGGTGTACGCGCGACGACTTATAGGAGCAGTGCTCGCTCCACATCACGCTGTAAATGCCGAGTTCCGTGAGCGAAGGCGTGCGGCCAAGCGCGGCCAGAATGCGCTCATACTCCTCGCCCGTGATACCGTGCTGGGCCAGAAGTTCGGGGGTAACGACGACCGGCTGCGGGGCCACTTCGGATGCGGATTTCATGACTCTGTACCTTTATTGTCGCATGGCTGCGGGATGGCTCGCCTGCCACGCCCGGCGGACCGCCCGAATGTGCTCGGGAGTGGTGCGGCAGCATCCGCCCACGGCCTGCGCGCCGGCCTGGAACCACTCCGCCGCGAAGGTTTCGTACAGCGCCGGGTCGGATTTTCCGGTCCAGCGGCGGTTGGCGGAGTCCCAGGTTTCTCCGGAATTGGGGTAGACGAAGATGGGCCTGGAAGTGGCCGATTTTGCGGCGGCAATGAGGCTGGCGACAAACCGCGGATGCGTGCAGTTGATGCCGACGGCGACGACTTGTTCGGAGGCATTGAGCAGCGCGGCGCAGTCGGAAAGCCGTTCGCCGTGGGCCACATGCTCGGCGTCGCGGCAGGTGAAGGAGAGCCAGGCGCGGAGTTGCGGGAAGCGGGCCAGCGCCGCCAGAATCGCACGCGCCTCATCGAGCGACGGAACCGTCTCCAGAGCGAGAAGATCGGCAGTGGTTTCGGCGGCGATGGCAAGGCGCTCGGCGTGAAACGCGACAAGCTGGTCGAAGCCAATGTCGTAGCGACCATGAAACTCCGCCCCGTTGTGCAGTGCAGCACCGTAAGGGCCCAGGGAGGCGGCGATCAGGACGGAGCGGTCGGATTCCCGTCGATACTCCTCCCGCGCTTGTTCGGCAATTTCGACAGATCGCCGCAGGGCGCGGGCGGCATCTTCGCGTGGACGGCCCAGCTCCGCATAGCCCATTTCCGAGACCTGATAGCTCGCTGTCGAGATGCAGTCCGCCCCGGCCCGCAGGTAATCCAGATGCACCTGCCGGATCGCTTCGGGAGCTTCATGGAGCACGCGCGCCGACCACAGCGGCCCGGAAATGTCGCAGCCGCTCCGCTCCAGTTCCGTGGCCATGGCGCCGTCGAGAATGTGGAGGCGGGACAGATCGAGTTGGGCGGCAGCTTTCATGGAGCGGCGATGGCGCGGCCCTTCGAAGCGGGCGGTCGCGGGGGCCTTTTCTGATATAGTCAAGGATAGCTTGCTGAAACGCGCGGGAGCGACCAGGGACCGTTGAGGGCAGGCATCCAATCAAACAATCGGGGAGTGGCTCAGCCTGGTAGAGCACCTGGTTCGGGACCAGGGGGTCGGAGGTTCAAATCCTCTCTCCCCGACCATTCTTACCTTCCAGCGCTTTTTTGAAGATCAGCGGACGTAGTCCTCCGTGCTTCGTTCATTCTTTTTCGCTTGAAATCCTTCTTCT
>DASTXK010000086.1:0-2854 GCA_035765555.1 Acidobacteriaceae bacterium | reverse complement strand
CGACTTCCGCTCCTTGTAGAGATTTTCCAGCGCGGTCTGCACGCGGTCCGCCGCTTCGCCTTCGTCAATGTGCCGCAGCATCAGCACCGCCGATTGCAGCAGCGCTGTCGGGTTCGCGATGTCCTTGCCCGCAATGTCCGGCGCCGACCCGTGGACCGCCTCAAAGATCGCCGCGTCGTCACCAATGTTCGCTCCTGGAACCAGCCCCAGCCCGCCGACAAACGCCGCGCACAGGTCGCTCACAATATCGCCGTAGAGATTTTCCAGCAGCAGCATGTCGTACTGGTAAGGATTCATCACCAGTTGCATGCAGGTGTTGTCGATAATGTGCTCGCCGTAGGTAATCTCAGGAAAGCCCTTCGCGACCTCGCGCGCGCACTTCAGAAACAGGCCGTCGGACATCTTCATGATGTTGGCTTTGTGAATCGCGTGGATCTTCTTGCGTTTGTGCTTGCGCGCGTACTCGAAGGCGAACTTCGCAATGCGCGTCGAGCCTTTCTGCGTAATGACCTTCAGCGACTCCACCACGCCGGGCACCACTTCGTGCTCCAGCCCCACGTACTCGCCCTCGGTGTTCTCGCGAATAATGATGAGATCGACGCCCGGATAGCGCGTCTCCAGCCCGGGAAGATTCTTGATGGGCCGGAAGTTCGCGTACAGCTCGAACTTCTTCCGCAGCGTGACGTTGATCGAAGGGAACCCCCCGCCAATCGGCGTCGTGACTGGCCCCTTCAGCGCCAGCTTGTTGCGCTCAATCGAGTCGTAAAGGTCCTTCGGAATGTATTCCTTGTGCTTCTCAAAGGCCTCGGCCCCGGCGGCGTAGCGCTCCCAGTTGAAGCGGACCCCGGTTGCCTCAAGGATGCGGACCACGGCGTCGGTGACTTCGGGGCCGATTCCGTCTCCGGGAATCAGCGTAACGGTGTGCGTTTTCTGGCTGGTATTCGGCATAGATTTATGGATGCGGCGCTCCCATCAACGTTGTGCGCCTTTGCGCTGCGTGGCCAGCAACTGCTCCAGTTCTTCCTTGAATTCGCCCACGTCCTTGAAGTCGCGATAGACGCTGGCGAAGCGGATATAGGCAACGGTGTCGAGCGTCTTCAGGCGGTTCATCAGCAACTCGCCAATGTCGCTCGTGGTGCGCTCGCGCTCGGGCGAGTCCGTCAGATAGCTCTCGGCCTCGTCAACCAGCGACTCCATTTCGCTGGCTGAAACGGGACGCTTTTCGCAGGCGTGCAGCAGGCCGCTCAGCACCTTCTGCCGCTCAAACTTCTCCCGGCGGCCATCTTTTTTCACCACCATGTAGGGAATTTCATCGATGCGCTCATAGGTGGTAAAGCGCTTGTTGCAGCGCTCGCACTCGCGGCGGCGGCGGATGGAATCGGCTTCCTTGCTCTCGCGCGAGTCAACCACGCGGTCTTGCGCAAACCCGCAGTATGGACACTTCATTGCTGCTTTGATTATAGCCAACAGCCATCAGGGTCCACTGAGAGTCCCCAGTTATCAGTTGCCAGTTGGCCGAAGCTGGAACTGGAACCTTTCGACTGGGGACTGAAAACGGATAACTGACAACTCTTAGCTAAAATAGAGCAGCCATGCCCCGCCTGCTTGCCGCCGCGCTCCTCGCCTGCCTCATTTTGCCTATCGGCTGCGGATACCACCCCGCCGGATCGCCGGCCCATCTGCCCAACACGGTCCACACGCTGGCGGTTCCCGTCTTCAGGAACGAAACCCAGTCCTATCACACGGAAGTCGCCTTTACGCAGGCCGTCGTGAAAGAGCTTTCCAACCGCACCGCCTATCACCTGATCGCCGGAAGCAGTCCCAATGCCGACGCGACGCTTGAAGGCACCATCACCGGGTTCCAGGTGAATCCGCTGACCTACAACTCCCGCACCGGCCAGTCGTCGAGCTTCGTCATCACCATCCGGGCCAGCGTCAAGCTGGTGGACAGCAACCACAAGGTCCTCTACCAGAACCCCCGATACCTCTTCCGCCAGCAATACGAGACCACGCAGGACCTCGCCAGCTTCATCCAGGAGGACAACCCGGCAGTCCAGCGCATCGCGCGGGATTTCGCCCAGTCTGTCGTCTCCGATATTCTGGAGTCCTTCTAATGGCCGTCCAAACCACTTTCGCGAGGCCGTGCTGATGGGCGCCGGATTCGCCGCCGCCGACCGCTTCATCGCCGAAATTCGCGGCGGTAAGGCGCGCCCCGGCTACGTGCTCGCCGGAGACGAAATTTTCCTCTACGAGCGTTGCCGCAAGGCGGTACTCGAAACACTGGTTCCCAATGACCTGCGCGAGTTCTGCCTCTCCGACCTCGATCTGGCCGAGAGCAGCATCTTCGAAATTCTGGACCGCGCCCGCACGCCCTCGCTCATGGCGCCCTTTCAGGTCTTCTTTGTGCGCGGGCTCAAGGCCCTCTACACGCGCGGCGCAAAAAAGGACGAGTTCGCGGCCATCGCCGACTATTTCCGCTCGCCGAACCCGCAATGCCTGGTCATCTTTGTCGCCGACTACATCCGCATCCCCTCCGACCCGCGCCGCATGGACCTGGAAGACAAGACCCGCTACGAGCGGCTCTGCGAGACGCTCGGCGAGTGGTGCGGCATGGTGGAGCTGGCCCGCGTAGATGAAACCGACGCCCTGAAGTGGATCATCTCCGAGAGCGAGCGGCAAGGCGTGAAGTTCGATCAGGACGCCGCCCGCGAGTTGGCCGACGCCCTCGGCGCGGACATGATGCTCATCGCCTCGGAGTGGAACAAGCTGGTGCTCTTTGCGGGCGAAAAGCGCCACGTCACCCTGGGCGACGTGGAGACCATGGTCCTGGCCGCCAAGCAGCGCTCGCTCTACG
>DASTXK010000085.1:0-6046 GCA_035765555.1 Acidobacteriaceae bacterium | reverse complement strand
TGATGCAGGTCATCCACCACTTCGCCGAGCCGGAAATCGGCATGGTGCAGACGCGCTGGACGCACCTGAACCGCGACTACAGCTTTCTTACGCAGGTCGAGGCCATCCTGCTGGACGGCCATTTCGTGCTGGAGCACGGTGGCCGCTCACGCTCCGGGGTCTTCTTCAACTTCAACGGCACCGCTGGCATGTGGCGGCGCAACGTCATCGACGAGGCGGGCGGCTGGCAGCACGACACGCTGACCGAGGACACCGACCTTAGCTATCGCGCGCAGCTAGTCGGGTGGAAGTTCAAATACCTCCAGCACGTCACCTGCCCCGCCGAGCTTCCCATTGAGATGACGGCCTTCAAGACCCAGCAGGCGCGCTGGGCCAAGGGACTTATCCAGACCTCAAAGAAGGTGCTGCCGCACGTCTTCAAGAGCGACGTGGACTTTCACACCAAGCTCGAAGCCTGGTACCACCTCACGTCAAACATCAGCTATCCGCTGATGATCGTGCTTTCCGTGCTGCTGATGCCCGCCATGATTATCCGCTTCTATCAGGGCTGGTTCCAGATGCTGCTGATCGATTTCCCTCTGTTCATGGCCTCGACATTTTCCATCTCGTCGTTCTATCTGGTCTCGCAAAAGGAGCTTTTCCCGGGCCGCTGGTATAAGACGTTTTTCTACCTGCCGTTCCTCATGTCGCTCGGCATCGGCCTCACCATTACGAACACCAAGGCGGTGATGGAGGCCATCTTTGGAATCCAGAGCGCGTTCAAGCGCACTCCGAAATACCGCGTGCAGAAGAAGGGCGAGAAATCGACCGCCGCCAAAAAGTATCGCAAGCGGCTGGGCATCGTTCCCTGGATCGAGCTGGCCATCGGCTGCTACTTCTTCATGACCATCTGGTATGCCTGGGTGAACGCGAATTACTTCACCATTCCGTTCCTTCTGCTCTTCGTCATCGGCTACTGGTATACCGGCTTTCTCTCGCTCTTCCAGGGACGCTTCGAGCGCTGGCGCTCCGGCGCGAACTTCGAGGAATCCTCGCCGAAGCCGTTTCCAGTTGGGGTATGACACCGTAGTCTCCCACCTTGCCGCAAAATGCGCTTCAAGGATGAGGCACCCAAGCATATGATTGTCGATGCGCCGGGATGAAATAGCAGGAAAGGACGCAAACCATGTCCATGTCATCGATCACGAGCGACAAAAGCGAGAAGGTTGCATTTATCGTTCTCAATGTTTTTCTGGCGTTGGCTTGGCTGCACTTTCTCATTCGCCTGATTACGCGATGGGATGCTATGACACCAAACATTCGTGCTGATGTTGGCTTATTCATGATGTTTTTCAGTTTTTGGTGGCTGATGTTGATCCGCGAAAAGAAGGGCGTTATTTCCCTGCTGATGGCCGGTGGCGTCTTTATGACCGTAGTCGAGATTGTAAGGACATTCATGTAAGTGAATGTCACTCGACTTCGCAAATCAAACACTTCAAATATTCCGTTTCCGGAATCGTGAGGATCACCGGATGGTCCGCCGCCGCACCCCTGCGCTCGATGAGTCGCACGCGGCGTCCGGCGTCTCCGGCTGCGGCGGCAACGACTGCGGTGAAGTCGGCCAGAGAGACGTGATGCGAGCATGAGCATGCGACGAGCGTTCCGCCGGGACGGAGCATTTTGAGCGCACGCAGGTTCAATTCCTTGTAGCCGCGCAGCGCGCCTTCCACGGCTCGCTTGGATTTGGCGAAGGCCGGTGGATCAAGCACGATCGTGTCATACATCACTCCTGATTGGCTCCAGTCGCGCAGCAGGTCAAAGGCGTTGGCCTCGATCCAGTCCACTTCGGCGCTGACGGCACCTCGATTAGCGACTAAATTCCTCTCCGCCACTTGGAGCGCGGCCCGCGATACATCAACACCCGTCACGCGCTCGCAGACGCGGGCCAGATGCAGCGCGAATCCTCCCTGATAGGTGCATACATCGAGCGCGTCTCCATGAGCATGGCGCGCGGCGGCGGCATAGTTCTCGCGCTGGTCGAGAAAGGCCCCGGTCTTCTGCCCGGCAGCGGCATCGTAGTGGAAGCTCAGTCCGTTCAGGCGGAAGGTCGTCTGCAATTCCAATTCATCGCGGACGTAAAGCGGTGGGCCATCCAGCGGGGCCCTCAACTGTTCCAGTTCGCGGATGCGGGCATCGGGCCGCTCGACAATTACCGCCGGGTGCAGAGCTTCCTTGAGTATGTTAGTCGCGACGATTCGGACGGCGTCGTTGTCCAGAGCTTTCGTGAGCAATTGCAGCACGACGGTCTCGCCGTACTTGTCCGCAATCAGCCCCGGCAGGTCGTCGGCTTCGCTGAAGATAAGGCGACAGGCGTTGGTATCGGCGCTGGCCAGCACGTCACTTCTTGAGGCAATCGCCGCGCGCATCCGCTCGGCCAGAACCTCCAGCCACGTGGCCTCGGAGGCAATCTCTTCCCGCGAAATCAACCGCAGCGCAATCTCGGAAGTAGGACTGTAAAGCGCCATTCCAAGCAGTGCGCCGCGCGCATCATGAACCGGCAGCAGAGATTCTGGGTTCTCTGGCAGGGCCGTCACATCCGACCGGTAGACCCAGACATGCCCACCGCGCAGCCTTGCCGCCGCCCGGCGCGAGACGACCGCACCCTCAAATCGCGCTTCTGGTTCAGTTCCGGAAGACTTATCAGAATGTGGCCGTTGTTCCTCGCGCTGTTCCGAATGGTTCTTGTTTCGCTTTGCCGCCATCAGGTCATCTTCGCACAACGTGGGGCGGCCGAGTTGCGCCGCCGGTGCTTGCAAGCCGACAACTGTATACAATAGGGTATGGCGGCCATCCACCCGATTCCGGCTGCGACTGGGCCTGACGCGGGTCCCGGCAACGAGTTGTTCGCGGACAAGTTCCGCGACCTGCTCGCAATGGTGCGCGCCAACCGCTCCACCGACGATCCTGAAATCATTCGCAAGGCGTGGGAGTTCTGCCTGGAGCACCACAAAGGGCAGATGCGCGCATCGGGCGCGCCTTACGCGCTGCATCCGCTTGAAGTCGCGTTGGTTCTGGCAGAGATGAAGCTCGACTCTACCGCCATTGCGGCTGGCCTGCTGCACGACGCCGTCGAAGACACGCCCGTCACCATGGAAGACATTACGGCGATGTTCGGCGAACAGGTGGCCCACATTGTCGATGGCGTAACCAAGATCGACAAAATCCAGTTCGCCAACCGCGAAGACCGCCAGGCCGAAAACGTGCGCAAGATGCTGCTGGCCATGGTCAGCGACGTGCGCGTGGTGATGATTAAGCTGGCCGACCGGCTGCACAACATGCGCACCCTTCAACACCTTTCGCCGGAGCGGCAGCAGGCCATCTCGCGCGAGACGCTCGATATTTACGCTCCGCTGGCGCACCGGCTGGGCATGGGCAAAGTGCGCGGTGAACTCGAAGACCTGGCCTTCCGCTACGTCGATCCGTTTACCTTCCAGCAGGTGCATGATGCCGTCGAGGCGCGTCGCGCCGAGGGCGAGCAGTTTCTCGCGGGCGTTGAGTCGCTGCTTAAGGAGAAGCTGGCCGAGAGCAACATCAAGGCGCGGGTGGAGTGGCGCATCAAGCGGCTCTACAGCATCAACCAGAAGATTCTGAAGCAGAAGATTTCCGTCGATCAGGTTTATGACTTGCTCGCTCTGCGCGTCATCACCGCCAGCGTGCAGGACTGCTACGCCGTCTTCGGCCTCATCCACAGCATCTGGCGTCCCGTGCCGGGGCGCATCAAGGACTTCATCGCCATGCCGCGGCCCAACCTCTACCAGTCGCTGCACACCACCGTAATGGGAGAGGGCGGGCACCAGTTCGAGGTGCAAATTCGGACGGAGGAAATGCACCGCATCGCCGAGGAAGGCATCGCGGCGCACTGGAAATACAAGGACCCGGGGTCGCCCATCAGCCCGCGCGACGAGCAGCGTCTGGCCTGGATTCGCCAGCTTGTGGAGTGGCAGCGCGAGATGACGGACCCCAACGAGTTCCTCTCGACGCTGAAGATCGACCTCTATCCGGAAGAGGTCTACACCTTCACGCCAAAGGGCAAGGTCGTCGTTTTGCCCAAGGACGCGACGCCGCTGGACTTCGCGTATTCGATCCACACGGAAGTGGGCAACACCTGCGTGGGCGCGAAGGTGAATGGACGCATTGTTCCGCTGCGCTCGCGGCTGCGCAACGGAGACATTGTGGAGGTGGTCACGCAGAACGGCCACACTCCCAGCCGCGACTGGCTCACGTTTGTCAAAAGCTCCCGCGCCCGCAACAAAATCAAGCACTGGCTGAACGAGCACCAGCGGGAGCGCGCCATCGACATTGGCCGCAAGCTGCTTGAACGCGAAGCGCGGAAGTACAAGGTTTCGCTCACCAAGTTTGACGAGACGGACTACGAGCGCGTGGCCGCCGACTACAGCGTGGCCACCCACAGCGACCTGATGGCGGCCATCGGCTTCGGGAAATATTCCGCGCGCCAGGTGCTGAACCGGCTGAGTCCCGGCCTCACGCAGCCTGCTGCAGCGGAGCCGGAGCAGACCCAGGGCGAAGTTTCCGGCGCGGTACGGCGCGTCTCGGCGGCATCAGGCACAGATGCGCTCCAGGTGGAAGGCCACAACGAGCTGCTGGTCTACCGCGCGCGCTGCTGCAACCCGATTCGCGGCGAGGAGATCATCGGCTACGTCACGCGAGGCAAGGGAGTCGCCGTCCACGCGCGCAGTTGCCCGAACGTGCAGAACCTGCTGTACGAGTCCGACCGCCGCGTCTCCGTCGAATGGGCGCGCCCCGCCGACGAGGCCATTGCCCGCCGGCAGACCTACCCCGTGAGGCTCACGATTTTCTGCGACGACCGCACCGGGATGCTCAAAGAACTGACCGCCGTCATCAGCGACGAGAACGCCAATATCCGCACCGTCGATTCGCGAAACGGACAGGACGAGGCCATCGTCGAGTTTGTGGTGGACGCCGAAGACGTGCGGCACCTCGCGCGCCTTGTTCAGGGCCTACGCCGCGTCCCCGGCGTCCGCGACGTGCAACGCTCACCCAAGCTGTAAAGGGAATTTGGCAAGCCGATTGGTATAATAAGCGCATGAGTCCTGAAGTGTTAGCGTTTGCGAAAAAGCTGGCCGAAGGCGCGAGGGCGAAAGCTCTGGAAGACCAGCGCCGCCTCGCGGCAATCCGCAAAGCTCGTGCCGAACAAGACGCCGCCCATCCGGTGAAGTGAATCGTCCTTCCGTCACGTTTATAGCCGGGCCAAATGGTGCCGGGCAAGAGCACGCTCACCTCAGGGAATCTCGATTTCTTTTCGACCTTTCCTCTTCTTGATCCCGATGCATTGGCGAATGCGATTCAGGCAGACAACAAGAATAAAAATCCTCTGGCTGCCGGCCGCGAGGTGCTTGCCCGAATTCAAAAGAATCTGAGCGACAGGCGCACGTTTGCCGTTGAGACGACTCTTTCCGGGAAGCTGTATCTACAGACAATGCTTGAGGCGCGCCGCCTCGGGTTTAACGTCAATCTGATCTACGTTGGAACATCGGACGTGAGCATCCACCTTGCGCGCGTTGCTGAGCGAGTCGAGCTTGAAGGTCACAATGTTCCGGAAGCGGATATCCGCCGCCGATACCAGCGAAGTCTGGATAACTTGCTCGTCGCAGTGCCGCGTGTCGACCTTGCGTTGACATTCGATAATTCCAAGCCAATTCTGGAAAATCCTGGAGGGTCCGCATATCACCTTGCTGCGGTTATTGAGAATGGCAAGGCCGACTGGTGCGAGCCACTCCCCGCGTGGGTACTCCCGTTGAAAGCCAGCTTCGACAAATAGCTTTCCCTATTTGCTCTCGCTCCTTCCCTCGCGGCACAATCGATCTATGAAGACAGCCGTTTCCACTCCCAAAGCGCCTGCGGCAATTGGGCCTTACTCGCAGGCGGTAAGAATCGACAACCTCCTCTACACATCCGGACAGGTCGCGCTTGACCCGGCCACCGGGCAGTTGATCGCCGGAGGCATTGCCGAGCAGACCGAGCGCGC
>DASTXK010000084.1:0-16734 GCA_035765555.1 Acidobacteriaceae bacterium | reverse complement strand
GCGCTGCCGTATCTGGAAGCGACGTCGGGACTGAGCGCAGGGCAGCTTTCCATTATTGTGGCGGCCGTGCTGCTGGGCAGTGTTTTCTCCACACTCTTCTCAGGAATGCTGGCCGACTGGATCGGTCGCAGGCCGCTCATGACCCTCAGTGGCATCGCCTTTGTCATCAGCATTCCCATCATCGCGCTGTCGCATGGGTACGGCCCGCTGTTTTTCGGACGGCTGCTTCAGGGCATCAGCGGCGGATTCGTTGGCGTCGTTGTCCCTCTGTATCTGGCCGAGTGCCTGGGGTCGTCGAATCGCGGCAAGGGAACAGGAGTTTTCCAGTGGCTGCTGACCTTCGGAATTGTGGTGGCCGCGCTGATCGGAATTTATTACAGCTACCGGGTCGAAGCCGTCGCCAAGTTGGCCGGCGCCGACGCCCTCTTTCACTTCAAGGACCAGGCGTGGCGGCGCATCTTCTGGGTTTCGCTGCCGCCGGGCGTCCTGTTCGTCATCGGGACATTCTTTGTGGCCGAGTCGCCGCGCTGGCTCTTTCGCAAGGGCAAGACGGAACGCGCCCGCGCCGCGCTTCTGCGCACGCGGCCTCCCGAGCAGGCCGAAGCCGAGTTGCATGAAATGCGGGAAGCCGCATTGACCGCACAGACCGCCGCCAAGGGAAAGAAGGTCCGCGAGACGCTCTTCCAGCGCAAGTACGTCATCCCCTTCATACTGGCCTGCGTCATCCTCTTCTGCAACACAGCGACGGGGATCAATTCCATCATTGCCTACAACACCAACATCCTGTTGCAGAGCGGCCTCTCTGATCTTCACGCCCACTGGGGATACGTAATTTTCACCATCGTCAACTTCCTCATGACCATCATCGGCATGACGCTGGTCGATAAGAAGGGGCGCAAGTTCCTGCTGATTGTCGGGACCTCCGGCATTATTGTGTCGATGCTCGCCGTCGGCTTCCTCTTCCACCACACCGAAAATAAGAACGTCGATACGCGCGCCGCCGTCCAGGCGCTCGTCACCCCCGGCCAGACGCTCGACCTGCGCTTTACGCCCGATGTGGCGCGGCGGCTGCTCGCCTCCGCCGGAAACAGCTCCATTAATCCCGCCGACGCCTCGCTGGCCGTCATCTACTCTTATGGGGGATTCACCGGCGCCACCACCTTCGTCCGTTCCGACGACGCCTCCGCCGCGCCCATCCACATTACCCGTGCCGCCAGTGTTCCTTCGAGCAAGGGCGAAGCGCTCTTCAAGAACCCGTTTGCCGACCTCGATGCCGCCCGCACCGCGCCACTCAGGATCGAGAAGGCGTTCGTCGGCCCTATCCCCAGCCCCGGACATGGCTGGCTCATCGCCATACTGCTTTACGTTTTCGCGGGATTCTACGCTGCGGGGCCCGGAGTCTGCGTCTGGCTCGCACTCTCGGAGCTGATGCCCACCCGCATCCGCTCCAACGGAATGAGCATCGCGCTCGTCATCAACCAGCTAGTTTCGACCACGCTGGCCGTGGTCTTTCTTCCCGTCGCCAGCAAGTACGGCTACTCGGCCATGTTCTTCCTCTTCGCCGCATTCACCGTCATCTACTTCATCACCGCCGCCTTCTTCCTGCCGGAAACCAAAGGCAAAACGCTGGAGGAAATCGAGGCGCGCTTCGCGAAAGGTTCAGGGGCGTAGTTGCGGACGGCTTCCGGAGCGTTGTAGTTGACTCTCGGTTAACTGCTTGCCTTGCCGCCGGCGGTCATGGGCATGTCGCGAAGGCGCGTTCCCGTCGCGGCGAAGAAGGCGTTGCCGATCGCTGGCGCGAGTCCCACCACGCCGATTTCTCCCGCGCCGGCCGAGGGCAAATCTTTTCTGTCCACCAGCACGATCTCGATTTTTGGTGAGTCGCTGAATCGAGGCACCCGATACTGCGCAAAGTGAGGATTCAGAATTCGTCCATTGTTGAATTGAATGGCCTCGAACAGCGCGCCGCCAATCGCCATCGTCACCGCGCCCATCATCTGGTTGCGCAGCCCGTTGGGATTCACAACCGCTCCCGACTCCCACGCCTGCACCACGCGCTGGAGCCGGATGTGACCATCCGAGGGGTCGATGGACAACTCGACGCAGGTTGCCACGCGCCCGCCCTTGTCTGTGCCGCCCGCAATGCCGAAACCTCGCTGCGGCGTGGACTTCTCGCGGCCCCACCCGAAGCGGTCCGCGGCCGCCTGAAAGACGGCCCTCATCCGGTCGTCGCTGAGGTTCTTCAGCCGGAACTCCAGCGGATCCATGTTGAGTGCGTGGGCCAACTCGTCCATGTGGCTTTCGCGAGCGAAGTGGTTGGCGGTGGCGGCCAGCGCGCGATACGAACCCTGCCGCAGCGGCTCCTCTGTGGGATGAAACTGGGTGATCGGATTCGGCACATCGTAGGGCGTTTCAATACCCGCGCCGCCCGAGTTGTAATTGTCGAACTCCCAGTAGGCGAGTTTTCCGTCGCGGTTCACGCCGCTGCGAATGTGGATCCATCCCGCCGGGCGGAAGTAGGCCCAGGTGAATTCCTCTTCGCGGGTCCACACCAGCCTCACCGGCTTGCCTAGGCCCTTTGCCAAACGCGCTGCCTCTACGGCGCACTCGCCCGTGTGCTTGCCGCCGTAGGCCCCGCCCATATCAGGCATCCTTACCCGCACGTTCGAGGGGGGAATCCGAAACGCCGCCGCAAGCTGGTCGCGCACCGCGAAGGGACGCTGCGTGCCCGTCCACACGTTCAGCTTGCCGTCCTGCCACTCGGCCACGGCGGCGCGCGGCTCCAGCGGGGCATGGGCAATGTACTGCACGGTGTAGTGCTGATCGAGCGTAACGTCGGCGTGCGTTTCGGGAGCCTGACGGGGTTCGCTTTGGTTCTCCCGCGTGTCGCCGTCGGATTCCGGATGGTTGCGGATGTACTGGAAGAGTTCAGCGTTCGAGATTTGCGGGGGCACATTCCACTTCGCCTGAATTTTTGCCAGGGCCTGCTCGGCGGTGAACAAATCCGGTGCCGTCACGCCGATAAAGTCTCCGTCGCGGACCACCTTCACGCCGGGCATCTTCTCCGCCGCGCTGGTGTCCACCGAAACCAGTGTGGCGTGGAAACCCGAAGGCCGCAGCACCTTTCCGAACTGCATCTCCGGACGAGCAATGTCCGAAGGATATTTATGTCTGCCGGTCACGAAGTCGCGTCCGTTGGCCTTGGGGACGGGAGTCCCGGCGATCTTCCACTCCGTGGCGGGCGTCAGCGACGGATCGCTCTCCACCGTTCCGGTCAGCTTTTGCCCGCGCGTGATTTCTCCAAAGGTCAGTGATTTTCCGGTCTTCGGATTCGTAACCCGACCATCGGCGACGGTAAGCGCCTTCGCGTCGGCGCTCCACTGCCGCGCGGCCTCCTGCGCGAGAAGGTCACGCGCCGATACGGCCATCCTGCGAAGCTCCGGGCCCATGGTTGGAGTGGTGCGGCTGCCGAAGGTGCCCATGTCCCAGGGCGTAAGGTCTGTATCGCCCATGACCATGGTGATGGAGTTGAAGGAGACCCGCAGTTCCTCAGCAACCTGTTGGGCAAGTGAGGTGCGGACGTTCTGGCCGGTCTCGATTTTTCCGGTGAAGACCGTCACCTTGCCGTTCGCGTCGATGAAAAGCCACGCGCTGATTTCCTTCGGAAGCTCATGCTCGCGACGACCTCTCTGGGCCAGTGCGGGCCGGCTGGCGATGCACACCAAAAGTCCTCCGCCACACAGCTTTAGAAAGTCGCGGCGGTCAAGCTCAAACCGGTGCAGTTGCTCGCGCAGCCCCGGCCCTTCAAGTTCAGTAAGTTCCTTCATGCCCGGCCCCCTTCCGTGCTCCGCGACGCGCGTTGAATGGCGGCAATGATTCGCGGATAGGTTCCGCAGCGGCAGATATTGCCGTTCATGAATTCGACAATTTGTTGCTCGCTGGGATGGGGATGCTCGCGCAGCAGCGCGGTAGCGGAAACGATCATGCCCGAGGTGCAGTAGCCGCATTGCAGCGCCTCTTCTTCAAGAAACGCCTGCTGCACGGGAGTCAGCTTCCCGTCGCGCTCCAGCCCTTCAATGGTCGTGATCCGCGCGCTGGCGACGGAGCCGACTGATACGCGGCACGAGCGCCTCGGCTTGCCGTCCAGCAGCACCGTGCATGCGCCGCATTCTCCCTCGCCGCAGCCGTACTTTGTGCCGGTCATTTCGAGCCGGTTGCGCAGGACAGAAAGCAGCGTCTCCTGCCCATCCGCGCGAACTCGGACGTCCTTGCCATTTACATTCAGACGAAAGTCAGCCATCGGGCCTCCCGGAAGATTGAAGCTGGAGGGATGTCGCACCAGACCGCACAGAAAGCATACGCCCTCACCTTCGGCGGTTGGCAAGCACCCGGAAGAAAGCCCGGCAGTTAGTCAGGCGGCGTTGCGCGGCTTGTCGTCCCCAGGTCGGTCTCAACATCCGTATGAGGATCAGAACTGGTGTCGCCGGGGAGTCGCGTCTTCAGTGGCTCGGAATCCGGGACTTCTTTCATCTCAAGTATGCCCTCGCCGGAGTCGGCAACCGTCTCGATGTTCAGGTCCGGTTCCGCCGCGACCTGCTCCTCAGGTGAAAGCCGATCAACCTTGGGAACGTAAACGCGGTCTTCTTCCGATTCCAGCGTGGGGCCGACGTGGCGCACCGCGTCAACAGACTTTAAATCCGGCGGGTTTGAGGGCTTATCTTCTTTGGTCATCTGGGGCCTGCTTTTCTTTAAGAGAGGATGCGCCACAGATCAGCGGTGTTGCGTCTTGCAACGGGCCCGGTCAACGGATTGGCGAGCTAATCGGTTTCTCCGGAAAGAAGCGGTCCGGTATCCACGCCATCTGTTTGCAACAGCAACAAATTTCGGAGTTGGTATTGACATGCGTTTCAAGCGATGTCTATACTCCGTCGCGCTTCGGTAAATCGAATTAGTGCGGACTCGAAACGTGTTCCGGCGACGTGGCAGCAAAGGAGAGGTCCATCATGCTCTGCTCTTCGAAGACGACAAAGTTTAATTCCATTGCTTTTGTATTGTGCGCCGTGTTGCTCTGCGCCGCGCGTCTGAACGCCCAAACCGTCGCAACCTACAATTTCGACGACGGCTCGGCCGATGGTTGGACTTCCTTCAATGGCGCGACCACGCCCGCCGCTTCCAATGCCGCCGCTTACACGGGGAGCTACAGCCTGCTTACCACGACGGGCTCCGGCGGAGCGGGCGGGCCTTCGATCTCGCTCAATGGCGTTTTGCTGCCGGGGGCCAAGTACACCATCACCGCTTACGTGAAGCTTACCGACGGCGAAGCCGACTCCAATGCGAACTTCACGATAAAGCGGAATGATTCAGCCTGCACCGGCGGCACATGCTACGACACCATCGGTAGCTACAAGGTCGCGGTGTCTTCCTCCGGATGGGCGCAGATTGGCGGCAGTTACACAGTCAGCACCACCGAAACAGGACTGACCCTTTATGCGCAACTGGTTGGCGCGACCAGCGCGCAGTCCTTCTATCTGGATGACGTGGTCATCACCGAAACCGCGCCGCCGCCGGGCGGAACTCCGGTTGCAACCTATACCTTTACGGATGGTGGGCTGGATGGCTGGGCTCCATTCGGTTCCGCGACACTTACGAACGTGGCTCCCCCTGTGGCGGATTCGAATGTAGGTACGAACAGCTTGTTAGTTACAAACCGCACGGCAGGTTATATGGGGCCGAGTCTCAATCTGCTCAGCCTGAAGAATGTGGTGGCGGGAGCGACGTATCAGGTAACGGCTTATGTTCTGCTAGCGGAGCCGGACAGCAGCAATCCCACCGTGACCATCTCGACCAAGACGACGGACTGCGCCAACACGTCGGGAGTTTATGGCAATGCCGGAACATCCGGCCCGCTGTCGAATACGGCGTGGACGAAGGTTCAGGGTACCTTCAGCTTCAGTAATCTGCCGGGGCCTCCCACGAGCCTGGTCCTCTACATTCAGTCGAGCAGCGCGACTGACTCCTTTTACATCGGCGATGTGGCAATCAGCCAGATATCGCCTCCGCCGCCCGACCCCAGCCAGCAGGACAACTCCGGAATCAGCAGCACGTTTGAAGATGGCGGCCTGGATGGATGGAGTTCGCGTTCAGGAAGCTCAACGCTGACCAACACCACCGATACGGCGCACGGCGGCACGCACAGCCTGCTGGTGACTGGAAGAACCGCCAACTGGGACGGGCCGGCAATCAGCATCAGCAACAAGATGTATCCCGGCTCGGTTTACAACGTCAGCGCATGGGTCAAGCTGCAACCTGCGGATGGCTCCAATCACGTCATCAACATCAGCCTGCAAACCAGCTTGAATGGGAATGTGAGCTACCCGAGCGTCACGGCTTATCCGGGTATCACGGTTTCGGCGGACGGCAACTGGCACCAGATCAGCGTGATGGGCTACAACATGGCCAACAGCTACGACCAGGGCATGGCGACGTTGTATCTGCAAACCGTGGCAGCCTCGCCTGATCTGGTTTCGTTCTATGTGGACGATTTCCAGCTTAGCTATGTGCCGCCGCCAACCATTCAGTCCGACATTCCCTCAATCTTCCAGGACCTCGCGGAATACTTCCCAGTGGGCACGGCGGTGGATCTGACCGACCTTTCCGGCGCGCACTCGCAACTACTGACCAAGCATTTCAACAGCATGACTCCCGGGAACGAAATGAAATGGAGTTCCGTGGAGAACACCAAAGGGACCTTTACTTATGGCAATGCCGATCAGGAAGTTGGCCTGGCCGTTTGCCACAACATGAAAGTGCGCGGCCACAACCTCGTCTGGGCCACCGGGCAGCAGACTCCTTCCTACGCTTTTGGTGATGGGACAAACTCGCCTGCCAATCAGGCTGTAGTAACGGCGAACATCCAGGAGCACATCAAGAATGAAGTGCAGCACTTCGGCACGAAAGTCTATGCATGGGACGTAGTGAACGAGCCGCTTGACCCGAACCAGCCGGACTGCCTCGTCCACGGGCCGTTTTACAAAGTGCTGGGCGCGAGCTATATCGACATTGCCCTGAAGGCTGCCCGGCAGTACGCGCCGGCGGGGACCGAGCTGTTCATCAACGACTACAGCACCGCCGACCCGGGCCGGCTGGCCTGCCTGGTAAAGGTGGTCCAGGACCTGCGCGACCGGGGTATTCCGCTGGATGGCATCGGCCACGAGACGCACAACGCCATCAACTATCCGTCCATCGCCGCGATGGTGAACTCCATCAATACCATCGCGAACGACTTTCCGGGTCTTGACCAGCAAGTTACGGAACTCGACATGAGCGTCTACAACGCCGGAGACAAGACCTCGAACTACGGCAACAATGTTCCGCCCGCCGTTCTGGCCGAGCAGGGCTGGCTTTACAAGCAGTACTTCGATGCCTTCCGGGAGCTGAAGGGCAAGCTCAGCGCCGTCACCTTCTGGGGCATGGCCGATGATGACACTTGGCTCGACGGCTTCCCGGTCGCGCGAACCGATTATCCTCTGCCCTTCGACATGCAGTTGCAGGCCAAGCCCGCCTACTGGGGGATTGTTGATCCGACCCAGTTGCCGGGCTATGGACTGGCGTTCACAGTAACGGCGGATGGAAGCGGGACAAGCCGCGTCTTCACGGTCACGGCGAACAATGGAACGGCTGGGCCGGCTTACACCACGCTGATTCAGGGGTTCACGCTGACGCAGACCGATGGCGAGCCGTGCAGTCCTGTCATCACCGCGCCCAGCAGCTATCCGGTTTCGTTCGGCGATATTGCGACCGGGGGCAGCGCGAGCGCGGATTTCACGTTGGATTTCGGCGCATGCAACCGGTTCGCGCGGTTCACCCTGAGCGTGCCCTGGAGTTCGGCAACCTACCACACCGGCACGCTTACCTCGGTATATGAGTATCGGAACCCGCACCAGGGGCAAGGCGGCCGCTGACGCCTCCGCCCGGCACGTCGGGAGGAAGCACTAAGCCGTAGCTGGAGGGTTCGGGGTAATGCAGGCTGGCGCGAATGCCGGCGCGCGAGATTGCCCTCCGGAGCTTGTTCGAGCGCACATTTGCCTAATGAAACCCTTTACAAACGTGCTTGAATAGCTGAACATTGACCTTTCCGGAGGAAAATGGATCGTGCAATCGCGTCGCTCTGAAAGCGGCATGAGGCGGGTGGACCTCACCCGCGTCGAGCTTGCCTCCAGCGAAACCGCCCGCAAGATCAATCGCGACATTCTTCTTCAACTGGTCCATGCCCGGCAGCCCATTTCGCGGGCGGACCTGTCGCGACGCTCCGGCCTGCAGCGGAGCACGGTATCGCAGATTACAGAACAGCTCATTGCTGAGGGCTGGATCCGCGAAGGGGCGACGGCACGGCTGCCGCGCGGGCGCCGTCCCACCATGCTGGTCCTGAACAACGATCTGGTGGTGATCGCCGTTGACATTCGTCCTCGCCAGGTCACGGTCGCCACGGTTGACCTCAGCGGGCGGCTGCTTTCGCAGAGCATCCTTCCGCTCAGTTCCGATCCGTCCCGGACCGTTGCTTCCGTCCTCCAGTGCGTCGGGCGGATGAGGGAAGCCAGCGCCGGAAAAACTTTTGGCGGCATCGGCATCAGTGCGCCAGGACGGGTTGATCCGGAGACCCAGAAGCTGATTTTCTCGCCCAACCTCAAATGGCCGGAATTCGATTTGAAGGCGGCAATGGAGCGCGAGTCCGGTCTGCCTGTCGAAATGGAAAACGCCGCCAATGCCTGCCTGCTCGCGGAACTGTGGCTGGGTGAACTGGACGGCGTGAGGAACGCCGTGCTAATTACCGTTTCCGAAGGGCTGGGCGCGGGCGTGCTGGCCGAAGGGCAGATCGTGTCGGGCGAGAACGGAATGGCCGGCGAGTTCGGCCATATCTCCATTGATCCCGCCGGGCCGTTGTGCGGCTGCGGAAGGCGCGGCTGCTGGGAGACCTTCGCATCCTGCAATGCCGCGCTTCGCTATTATTCCGAGTCCACGTCAAAGGCGGGACGCATCGGCTTCCATGAACTGCTGGGCCTGGCCGAAGCGGGCGATGCGAATGCCAGGGAAGCGCTGCGCAAGCAGGCTTCCTGGATCGGCAAAGGAATGCGGATGATTACCGCCGCGCTTTCTCCGGCTCTGGTGCTGGTAGCGGGCGACATTACCTCTGTCTGGGACCAGTACGCGCCGATCATTCGGAAGGAAGCGGCTTCGGCCATGCTGGCGGGCCCGCCTCCACGGATTGAACCGAGCCATGAAGGAGAGGTGGCGCGCCTGCGCGGCGCCGCCGCGCTCATCTTTCAGCGGCATCCGCTGAGTGAGCACAACCAGCCCCCTGCTGCGCGTGGTAAACAGCCGCACCGGGCCAGGGCCAAATCCGCTCGGCCCCGCCGGAGTTAGCAGGCCCTGATTCCGGCAGGGTATTCTGGCAAACAAGGTGGGTATTCGATCCATTGGCATCGCTCTTCTCGTCGCGTTCTCCGTCGCGCTGACCCCTTGCCAGGCTGCCGTTACGCAGTCCGGCCTCAAAAACCATTACGACGCCGCGCAGCATTTTCAGCAGTCCGGCAAGATGGAGCAGGCGGCAACCGAATACCGCGCGTTCATCGCGGAAGCGGCGGCGGAGCTGGGGAGGGCGTATGCCCACGCCGGCGACTACGAGAAAGCGTCGCGGCTGTTTGACGAGTCGCTCGCCTCGAATCCAACCCAGCCCGCGCTGCGGATCGAGTACGCTCGCGCGGCGCTCGCGCATCGCGATTTCACGCGAGCAAAAGAGCTGGGTGAGGAGGTACTGCAAGCGTCGCCTCAGCACGCAACCCCTCAGCAGATGGCAAAAGCGCATCTGGCCCTGGGCCGCGCGTTGATGAAGCTGAACCAGGACAAGCAGGCCCGGCACGAGCTGGAAGCGGCCGTTGACCTGGATCCCGATTTTGAAGATGGCTACGCGCTCGCCGTGGTCTGTCTGGACATGGACGACGGCAAGTGCGCCGACCGCGTCTTCTCCGAGATGGAAAAATCGTTTGGCGACACGGCGCCGCTTCATTTGCAATTTGGACGCGCCTACGTCCAGTCGGATTTCCCCCAGAAAGCGGTGGAGGAGTTCAGCAAGACAATTGCCGAAGACCCGCACATGCCGCAGGCGCATTATCTTCTGGCGGCCGCGTATCTGGCCAGCTCTCAGAGCGGAAGCATGAAACATGCGCAGGAAGCACTGAAGGCGGAGCTTCGTGTCTCTCCCAAAGACTTTTTGACCTACGCGGCGCTCGGACATCTGGCCGTAACCCAGCACCACTACAGCGAAGCAAAGCTTTATTTGAAGCGTGCCATCGCGCTGAACCCTGACAGCCCGGACGCCTACCTCTATCTGGGACAGATGTACTACGAGATGCGCCGTTCCGCCGAGGCCGAGGACGCGCTGCGCAAGGCCATCGCACACACAAGGGACCCCTCGCGCAATCGCTATCAGATTCAGAAGGCGCACTATCTTCTGGGCCGGCTTCTCGCCAAGGACGGCCACCACGCCGAAGCGCAGGCCGAAATGCAAATTGTCCAGAAGATGATGGCGCGTACGCTGGAGAAGGACAAGAGCCGGTTCAATGGAAGCGGCATGGGAAGCGTCCAGATTTCCGCTGAGGAGCGGCCCGACAAGCCTGCCGATTCCAAGGCGGCGCGCCCGGTCGAAGCCTTCCGCAAGCAGCTTGCCGGTCCAGTGGCGGACAGCTATAACAACCTAGGAGCAATGGCCGCAAGCGGCAAGGACTACGCGACCGCACTGGTTTCTTTCCAGCACGCGGCAGAGTGGAACCCGGAACTTCCGGGGCTGGACTACAACTGGGGGCGGGCGGCCTTCATGAGTTCCCACTTCGCGCAGGCCGTGCCGCCGCTCACCCGCTATCTCAAGGCCCATCCAGAGGACACCGGCATTCGTTCTGTGTTGGGCATCAGCCTCTTCATGATCAAAAACTACCCGGCGGTGGTAAGTACGCTCGATCCGCTGAAATCCGGAATCAGCACTGTCCCGCAGGTGGAGTACGTGTACGCGGCCTCGCTCGTAAAAACCGGGCGCGCATCCGAGGGCGTTCCGATGCTGCTTGCGATGGAGAAGAAAAATCCTTCCATACCGGACATTCACCGATCGTTGGGGGAAGCCTATGCGGCCAGGGGCGAAGCGGATTCCGAAAGGGCGGAGGAAGAGTTCGCGGCGGCGGTCCGGCTCAACCCCAAAGATGCCGCGGCGCATTACGAGCTTGGCAAGCTGGACTTGGCGCTGGGCAAAGTGAAGCCCGCAATCGCGGAGTTGGAGACAGCCATTCGACTAGAGCCGGACAACTCCGCCGCGCACGCCGCGCTGGCCACCGCCTACCAGCGGGATTCCCGCCCCGAGGACGCCAAAAAGGAGCTGGAATTGTCAGGGCAACACCCTCCACAGGCCAGTGGGCCGCGGTGAAGCTCAGTTGTTTTCAATATCGAAATAATTCCTCTTGTGTTTTGGTCCAGTCTTTGACGGGGAGCAAGAGCGGGGCGTTGCACAGGGAAAAATTTTCCGGTTGACAACGTTATTTTCAAGACGATATAGTTCGCGTGACATAGAAAAGTGGCAGTTTATTTATTGATTTACTAAATCGCTTTTCTAGAAAATGATTCTGCAATGCAGGAATTTATAGGAGGCAGGATGAACAAAAGATTTATCTTTCGTAGACCAGATCGCGATGTTGCCGCGCCGACAGCGGCATCCAGATTTTGTATTCCCATGCTCAAGCCGGCGGGCAGGGTCCTGCTGACCGTCCTCGCGCTGGCGGGGCTGCTTCTTGCTCCCGCGCTTCGCGCCCAGACCACCGCTCAACTTTCCGGAACGGTCGAGGACGCCTCGGGCGGAGTGATTCCCGGCGCCCAGGTCACGTTGATCAACCAGCAGACGCAGGACAAGCTGGTCAGCCAGACGAATTCCGTCGGTCTCTACTCGTTCCCGGCGCTGCGGCCTTCAAGCTACACGGTGAAGGTGGTTGCGAAAGGCTTTCAGCCGAAACAGTTGACCGACATCGTTCTGCATGCTGGCGCCCAGATCACTGCGCCGACCATCATGCTGAACGTGGGCACGGCCACGGAGACGGTCGAGGTGCAGTCGGCTCCGCAGATCATCCCCACCAATAACGGCGAGCGCGCCGACGTGCTCTCCACCAAGCAGATTCAGAACCTTGCGCTCCAGGGCCGCGATGTAACGGAACTGATCAAGGTGTTGCCTGGGGCGACTACGGTTTCCGGCGGTCTAACGCAGACCGCCCCCATGTTCAGTGACCTGAACGTGACGGTGAACCAGAGCGCCATCGGCAACGGCATCAACATCAACGGCGTGGTGAACCGCGGCGGCACGGCGCTGCTGGCGGACGGAGCCAACGTCATCGATCCAGGCAACATGGCTTCTTCGGTCTCGATCATCAACCCCGAGATGACAGCGGAAGTCACGGTTCAGGCGGCCAACTTCGGCGCCGATGTTCCGTTCGGGCCTGTGGTGGTCAGCACCATCAGCAAATCGGGCAGCGCCCACTACCACGGCGAAGCGTACTTCAACGCGCGCAACAACGTCCTGAACGCGAATAGTTGGCAGAACAATCATCAGGGTGTTTCGCAGGGCGACGCGCATTACTACTATCCGGGCGGCAACATTGGCGGTCCGGTTCCCGGAACTCACAAGAAGCTGCTCTTCTGGTTCGGCTATGAGCGGATGCTGCAGAACCAGGGCAACCAGAATGTCCTTAAGTCGTTCATCCCCTCTCCGGAAATGATGGCCGGGGACTTCACCATGGACAACGCGGACAACAAGGCTCTGTGCCCGAACGGATTCACCGGGACCAAGGCCAATGGCAAGTGGTGCAACGACCTTTCCGGCACGATTTATCCGGATGGGTCGGCGGCGGCGGACTCCGCCTCGCTGCCCGGCTACAATGCGTCCACGGGATACGACAATGGCCAGATGGTGCCGTCGCAGTTTCTTGATCCGGGCGCCGCGGCCCTGGCCAAGATTTGGCCCAAGGCAAACGCCAACCCGGCAACCACCCCTGGCGGCTACAACTACTATCAGCCGATTGAAAATATCAACAACGGATGGATTTATCGCTTCCGCGTGGATTACAACCTGAGCGATAACACCAAGATCTATGTTTCTTATCAGCAGGCTTACAACTCCGAGCTGGCGCAGGGTAATGGCGCGCACCTTTACTGGACGCCGGGCAATGCGATTCCCTTCCCGGGCGGCGGCGAAGTCCAGGTGTTCCGCGGCAAAGCTCTGGCGGGACATTTCGTCCACACCTTTGGGCCAACGGCCACCAACGACTTGATGGCGGCCTGGGCATTCGGCAGCTTCCCGTTTACGACGCCGGACCCGTCGGCGGCCTACAGGACCACGCTCGGCTATCCCTACGGCAAGGTGTTTCCCACGGATTCTCTGAACATTCCGGCTTACAGCAGCGCCGGGACGGAAACTTTCCCCGACTTCTCGCAGGCTTCCATTTTTGAGAACCCTCCAGGAAAGTACGCTGTTAAAAAGGAAGCGCCGCAGTTTAACGACGTGTTCACCAAAGTCTGGGGTTCGCATACCGTGAAAATGGGCGCGTACACGCAGAACACGGATAATTACCAGAGCACCTTCTCTACCTATCAAGATGGAAACATCAACAGCTTCGGTGGGCAAAATCCGAACATCATCACCAAGGCGCTGATGGGCTCGCCGAACAATCCTGTGGCGAACTTCGAAATGGGCATCATCAACGGCTATAGCGAAAGCAACTCATCGCCGATTGCCGACACGGCGTATCAGGCAACCGCGTTTTTTGTCGATGACACCTGGAAAACGAACCGGCGGCTGACTCTGGAGTTGGGAGCGCGCGTCGAGCATGTGGGCCACTGGTATGACCGCGGCGGCGTTGGCATGGCGGTGTTCTATCCGCTGCGCGTACAGTCAGACTACAACGCCGGCAAATACGCGCCTGGATATTACTGGCATGCGATTGACGCCGGTGTTCCTCTCAGCGGCCAGCCGAACCGCTTCGCGTATTTCGATCCGCGCTTTGGATTGTCTTACGACGTGTTCGGCACCGGCAATACGATGGTCCGCGGCGGATGGGGCGTGTATCGCTTTGTCACGCAGGTGAACGACGTTGCCGGTCCGTTGGTGACGGCCCAGCACGTATTGAATTACTCGCTGCCCGGGCAGAGCTCGGTGATGCTTTCGCAGTTGAGCCAACTCGCCTACCAGCCCTGCACAGCAATGTGCGGCAGTGGATCGCAGTCCGGTTTTGATCCTTCGGACTACAGCCAGCCGATCACCTACGCTTACAACTTCACCATCGATCAGAGACTTCCCTGGAATTCGATGCTGGACGTTGCCTACGTGGGAAGCAGCACCAGCCAACTTTCCGACAACAGCGAGGGAATCGAGGGCAGCAACTTTGCCGCTTTGGCCGACCAGAACAAGACCCCAATGGGCGCCTTGTTCAAGCCGGACCCGGCGACGGGCGTTCTGTCCACCAATCCTCAGAACGTGGCCCAGAACACCGATGGAACGCTGACTGGAAACAAACTGGCGGATTATCACCCGTTCGGCTATGCCTACGGCACGGCCAGCGCTTATATGACCCAGGGCATTTCCTACACCAACTACAACGGGTTGCAGGTGGCGTGGGTCAAGAGAGCGGGTCCGCTGACCTTTAACGTCAACGGCACCTGGTCCAAGACGCTTGGGACAAGCCTCCAGGCAAACCCCTTCGACGTAAACCTGAACTATGGTCCGACTTCCGTTGACCGGCCGTTTGTCTTCAACTCGTCCTACACCTATCAGGAGGGCCAACTTCATACCGGCAACCGGTTCCTGAATGGCGTTGCGGGAGGCTGGACGATCTCCGGCATCTCCACCTGGCAGGCGGGCGGATACATTCCGGCGATGCTGGGCAACGGGGTTCCCAATTTCGGCTTGTCGGAGAGCTACATCAACCTGCCGGCGAATGCCAAGGCAAATGGAATCAACTCCGGAATCGGGGCACCAACGTACTTTGGCACGGATGCTCCTGTACCGATCATGCCGGTGCTGACCTGCGACCCGACTGAGGGACTCGCCAAATATCAACGGCTCCAGCTCAAGTGCTTCTCCGCTCCGGCGGTGGGCAAGCAGGGCGGCCAGAACTATCCCTATATGAGCATGGGCGCGTATTTCAACAACGATCTGGCGCTCTACAAGTCGTTCCATATCCACGAATCCCAGCAGGTGCAGTTCCGGGTTTCGGCCTTTAACTGGCTGAATCATCCGCTGCCGGAATTTAGCGGTCAGAACCAAGTCAACCTCTATTACAACGTTGATTACGCATCCAAGGCCATCACCCTTAACCAGGGTCCTGGCGCGACGGTCAACAACTGGGGCTTCATGGATACGAAGTCGCAGGCGCCTTACCAGCGCATTATCGAGCTGGATTTGAAATACAGCTTTTAGAGCAAAGCCTCCACCCCTGGAAGGCGGGCCGCGCTGCTCGCCTTCCATTTTTTTTGCCCGCAAAGTTACCCTGTAACACCGGATGGATTGTTCATGAAACTCATCGCTCACCAGTCCCGCTCCACGCTTCCGTTCTGTCTGGCGCTTTCCCTGGCTTTGCTGTTGTGTCCCGGCCTTCGCGCGCAATCGGCTGTCGTCACTGACGGCTCAGGAGCATTCGCCACCGGGCACTACCGCAACCTCTTCGCCGAGCAGGGCCACTCCGAGCAGGAAATCACGCGCAAAATCGACGCGGCCTTCAACCAGCTCTTTCACGGCGATCCGCAGACGCAGGCCGTTTATTTCCCGGCGGGGAAGAACGCCAACGGCCCGCTCGCTTACCTCACTGATTGGGCGAATCGCGATGTCCGCACCGAAGGCATGTCCTACGGCATGATGATCGCGGTGCAGTTGAACCAGAAGGCCGAGTTCGACGCGCTGTGGAACTGGGCCAAGACCTATATGTACGTCAGCGACCCGCATCATCCGTCTTATGGATACTTCTCCTGGTCGTGCAAGCCGGACGGCACTCCGAATTCGGAAACTGCCGCGCCGGACGGCGAGGAATACTTCGTCATGTCGCTCTACTTCGCCGCCGCGCGCTGGGGCAATGGAAAGGGAATCTACGACTATCAGGCGCAGGCCGATCAACTGCTGAGCACCATGCGGCACCATCCCGTCGTCAGCGGCGAGACCCGCTTCGGACCGCGCACAGAAGGGCCGGAGGTCGAGGAGAGCGCGAGGATGATCCGCTTCGTGCCGGGTGTCGCCGCGGATTTTACCGACCCCTCCTACCACCTGCCCTCGTTCTATGAATTATGGGCGCGCTGGGGACCTCCGGAGGACCGCGCCTTCTGGGCACAGGCCGCCGAGGTAAGCCGTAAGTTCTTCGTCAAGACCACCAACCCGCGCACCGGCCTCGCGCCCAGTTACGCCAACTTTGACGGTACGCCCAAGAAGACGCGCTTCCCGCAGTCTTCCATCTTCGGATACGACGCCTGGCGCGTGGCCAGCAACTGGTCCATGGATTGGTCGTGGTGGCATAAGGCCCCGCAGGAGCGGGTGCTCAGCGATCGCATCCAGGCGTTTTTCGCCTCGCAAGGCATCAACAAGTATGGCGACCTATACACGCTCGATGGCAAGGAGATTCAGAAAACTCACTCGACGGGACTGGTCGCGACCAACGCCGCGGCGAG